>JAYEKB010000154.1:0-14672 GCA_034660835.1 Thermodesulfobacteriota bacterium | reverse complement strand
CTCAGCGCATCTGCAGCCGCCTCGACTTGTGAAATATGCGGGTTAGCATATCTTCCCTGAAACCTGAAACCTGATACCTGATACCTGATACCTGATACCTGAATATGGAACAACACGCCATTGTCCGAACCACGGATGTTAAAAAAAGTTTTGCACTGGGTAAGCATACCCTGGAAGTACTGAAAGGGATCAGCCTGACCATTGCCACAGGGCGCTATATCTCGATCATGGGTCCATCGGGTTCCGGTAAAAGCACCCTGTTTAATATGATCGGCGGTCTGGACAAGCCCACCTCGGGCAAGGTGTTCATTGATGAGGTGGATATAGCCCAGTTGGACGCCTACGAACTGGCCTGGCTGCGCTGCCGAAAAATTGGGTATATCTTTCAGACCTTTAACCTGATTCCGGTAATGACGGCCCTGGAAAACGTAACCCTGCCCATGACCTTTGGCGGCACGGGCAGCGACGAAGCCGTGGAACGCGGCATGGAACTGCTGAAGCTGGTCGGCCTGGACGACCGCTATACACATAAACCCTCCGAGCTTTCCGGGGGCCAGCAGCAGCGGGTGGCAGTTGCCCGGGCCCTGGCCAACAGCCCGGCAATTGTCCTGGCCGATGAACCCACCGGCAACCTTGACTTGAATACGGGCGAGGAGATTATTACCCTGCTCAAGCAGATGAGCATGGATCGCGGCGTAACAATCATCTCGGCAACTCATGACTTTAAGATGCTCAACGTCTCTGATGAAGTCATCTGGATCAGGGATGGGTTAATTGACAAGATTGAGCAACGCGATGAGCTTGACATTTCGGTAGGCACCATCGAATGATTTTCAGAAGACAGAGGACAGAAGACAGAGGACAGAAGACAGCGGGCAGGGACCTGTTGTTGATTCTGTCTCTGGTGGTCCTCTGTATCGTAGGTACGGTAGTACTTTCATCTGCAACCGTTGCCTCGGCAGTTGACCGGGCTGAGCTCGAAAAAACAGTTGCTGTTTTTGCCGCACTTGGCGACCGGTCCACGGGCAGCGAGGGAAACCGACAAGCTGCAGCCTATATCACCGAGCGGTTGCAGGCCGCTGAACCGGAAGTTCTGGATAACCTGGATTTTTTTGTTCCCATACGCAAGGCTGAAAATTCGACCCTTGGGGTCAACGGCCGAACCATCCCCATTTCGCCCCTGTTGTACAATGCCATTACCCCGGAAAATCTGCCACGGGAAGGGTTATCCGGTCCACTTATCTATGTCGGCAAAGGAGAACTTGCCGACTTTAATGGTAAACAGGTGCAGGGAGCCATCGTGCTCATGGAGTTTGACTCCGGCCGTAACTGGCTTAATGCCGCCTCTCTTGGGGCCTCCGCCCTGATCTATATCAACCGGGGAACTCCCGCCCGCAGCAGCTTCACGGAAAAAGAAGAACTCTCTCCCATCCAGTTCCCCTGCTTCTATCTGCCCGAAAAGCAGTTGGCCGAACTTGGGATTTCGCTTACATCCTTAGATGATATACAGGGTCGGCTTCACTCCAGCATGCAGTGGCAGCAGGTACAGGCTCGAAATATTTATGCCCTCTTTCCCGGCACGGACGAAGCCGGGAAGGGCGAACTTATCACGGTGGAAGCATTTTACGATTCCAGCAGCTTCCTGCCGGGTCGCTCTCCCGGTGCGGACGAAGCCCTGTCCATCAGTGGTCTGCTTGCCCTTGCCGACTACCTGCACCACCACCCGCCGGCCCGGCCATTCCTGCTCATTGCCTCAGATGGCCACGGCCAGGAACAGGCAGGCATGCGGGAAACAATATGGGCACTAAATGCCCGCTCCAAGGACCTGCGCAAGCTGCAGAAAGAGCTCAAAGCAACAAAGAAACAACGTAAGGCCTGGTTGGAAGTGCTTGAAGAATTCAGCGCCGGTTCAGTCATTATTGAAGAACAGGGCCGCCTGATGCAATCAGCCCTGAATTATGCCCTCAAACTGGAAGTCGACCGGTTGTCCACCGCGCTGATGCAGCTCAGGATGCAGACAACCGACGCCGGTAATGATGAGCGTATCAAAGAACTTGCTGAAAAACGGTTGCTGCTGCGCAGGATCGGCTGGCGATCCAATTTTGATGATTTAAACGAAAAAGAAAAAAACCTGCTCAGCCCTTTGCTCGGCCAGGCAGTAAGGATGCACAAGGCTGTTCTTGCCGAGATCAAAAGCCAGGACAAGATGCTGAAAAGCGCCAAACGGCTGCGCTCACTGATAACCGACTATGAGCCCAGGGCCATGGTTTCCCTGCATCTCTCCAGTCACGGCTACGGATTGGGGGCCTTTCACCGTGGTTTTCTCTACCCCCTGCGAGCAATCATCAATCGGACCGCCGCCTTCCGTGATATCGATGCAGCCCTGCTGGCTAGCGCTGCCAAGGCTCCTGTTGCAGCACCGACCTTTGTTTCCACCCTGCGGCCCAACCGGCTGCAACCCTGGCAGGATCTGCTGCCGGATAAAGCAAAGATGGCCGGTGAGGTGGCAAGCCTTGCCGGACTGCCCGGACTGACCCTGGCTACCACCGGCGACCTGCGCAGTAACTGGGGCACGCCCTGGGATACTCCGGCAAATATCAACTGGCTGCAGGCAACTGCACAGGTACAGCTGGCCCTGGAGTTGATCGATGGCCTTGACCAGGCAAAAGAACTT
Organism: Thermodesulfobacteriota bacterium; assembly: GCA_034660835.1. Classification (GTDB taxonomy): domain Bacteria; phylum Desulfobacterota; class Desulfobulbia; order Desulfobulbales; family Desulfobulbaceae; genus Desulfobulbus_C. The sequence goes on along the minus strand of JAYEKB010000154.1, from coordinate 11,998 downwards.
GGTCAGGGCTACATCCGCAACGGTTTTTCCACTGTAAGCGGCAAGTCCAGTCTGCTGCTGCATGGTGAACTTTTTGCCGAGCATCCGGCCGCAGGTACGGTCCTCCTGGCCTTTCAGGGTCCGGCCCGCTATCACCTGATTACAGACCTGCAGGGCCATTTCCTGCTCAAGGGCATTGCCGACAAAAAACATGTCCAGGACAAGGTGATCCTGGAGGGGTACCGTTTCTCCGAACTGGACGGCTCTGTGGCCTGGGCCATTGACAAAAAAAGAACAGGTAAATCCGCCTACCGGGTCAAGATGCGCCGGCAGGCTATGAAAACCGACCTGATAATGTTTAACTGTCGTCAGACTACGGTTTTCAACCTGCTGGAACCCCGCTCCCTGCGCTACATGACCAAGCTGCAACTCCTTGACGGCCGGCGGGAGGCACCCCCTGAACGCTACTGGTATTCCCGCATTGATACACGCTCATCAATTATCGCCTCCATCTTCCTGGAACCGGAAACCAGGCTCAAGCTGACCCTGTCCGACTCCGTGCTCAAGAAGAAGATGATCCTCAGCAACAGTACTGCAAAAGACCCCATGGGTGCGGGCTACCGGGTCGATGATTATCCGTCCCTGTACCATACCAACTACCTGGCTGCCCGGGACATGTGGGCCCTGCTCACCCCCAGAATCACCAACCTGGAAGAGCACGGTATTTTTGACGAACGTATCAATGAATTACAGCAAAACGGTCTGCAGGCACTGGAACGGGCAGACTTAAGCTTAAGTGAGCAGCGTTATGATGTCTTCAACGAGGAAGCCAGCCGCTCCTGGGCTCTGGCCAGCCGCGTATATGACCATGTAGAACGGACCCAGAAAGACGTATTATTTGGTGTTTTGTTTTACATTGCCCTGTTTGTGCCCTTTGCCTTCTGCATGGAACGACTGTTGTTCGGGTTCGTTTCCATCTACAAACGTATCGTTGCTTTTTCCGGTATCCTCGGCCTGTTAATCCTCATTATCGCCCGGGTGCACCCTGCCTTTAAGCTGGCCTACAGCCCTACCGTAGTCATCCTGGCGTTTTTCATCATCGGCCTGTCCGCCCTGGTAACCATGATCATTGTTATGCGCTTTGAAGATGAAATGATCCTGCTCCAACGCCGGGCTACCCATAAGCGGCCGTCTGAAATCAGCTCCTGGAAAGCCTTCAGCGCCGCCTTTTTCCTGGGCGTCTCCAACCTGCGCCGCAGGCGTCTGCGTACAGTACTGACCTGTCTGACCCTGATCATCCTCACCTTTACTATCATGAGTTTTACCTCGGTCAAGTCCATGCGCCGCCAGAACAGGCTCCAGTTTGCCCCCGAGGCTCCATACCAGGGGTTGCTGGTAAAAAACATTGACTGGACAAAACTGCCCCCTGATGCGCTGCCCATCTTTCACTCACTTTTTGACGGGCAGGTACAGGTTGCACCAAGGGTATGGCTGTCCAGTGATGACCCCGGCCGGGCAGCTCACATCGTTGTCCGTTTCCAGAATGAACCCATTCAACTGCAGGGGCTTACCGGACTGTCAGCGACTGAACCTTCCGTGACCGGACTGGACCGGATCCTGCTGAAAGGACGCTGGTTCAGCGAAGGAGAAAAAAAGGCGGTCCTGATTCCGGCAGCCCTGGCTGAACGGATTGATATTGACCCGGATGACCCGAACCGCAACTTCCTTGACCTGTGGGGCATGAAACTACGGATTGTCGGTATCTTTTCTGAAAAACTGCTGCTGCAGCAACCTGATCTCGACGGAGAGATTCTCACTCCGGTCATCTTCCCCACAGAGACCTCAATGGAGATGTCCGACGTGGAAAAGGATGCCCTTGAATCCGGAGACGATGTCCGCAGCTTCCAGGGTCGCTACCATCATCTTACCCCCGAAAATATCCTGATCATGCCCGCAGCCACCCTGATGGAGCTCGGCGGCAGCCTGCAGGCTGTTGCCCTCAAGACACCGGCAGTGAATGACGGCAGCCAGGCCCGCCTGCTCAGCGACCGGTTCGGTCTGGCCCTGTTCAGCGGAGAGCAGAAGGGTGTCTTTCTCTACAATGCCAGCGACACTGTGAATTATTCGGGCATGCCCAACATCATCATTCCTTTGCTGATATCCATCCTTATTGTGCTCAACACCATGATCTCCTCGGTCTTTGAACGAAAACGGGAAATCGCGGTTTACACCTCGGTCGGCCTTGCACCCACACATGTTTCGTTTCTCTTTATTGCCGAAGCCCTGGCCTTTGCGGTTCTGTCGGTGGTACTCGGCTACGTGCTGGCCCAGACCAGCGCCGGTTTCCTGGCCGGCACAAAACTGTGGAGCGGTATCACAGTCAACTACTCCTCCACAGCCGGAGTAGCCGCCATGGTGCTGGTTATGGGCGTAGTCCTGCTCTCGGTCATCTATCCCTCAAGGGTAGCAGCAAACATTGCCATCCCGGATGTCAACCGAAGCTGGAAACTGCCCGAGACCGTCAACGATTCCATAACCGTTACCCTGCCCTTTCTCATGCGCTACCGGGAACATGCATCCATATGCGGGTTCCTGTACGCCTACTTCCTGGGCCACCAGGATGTTTCCCATGGCATTTTCTCCACAGGTCACGTTGAACTCGATGAAGAATGCCGCTATCAGCCCGGTACGGTTAAATTGACCGGCGCAGCAGACTGTGTTCACCTGCGAACCAAGATATGGCTGGCGCCCTTTGATTTCGGCATTATGCAGATGGTGGATCTCCAGTTCTGCCCGGCCGAAGAGGGCCGGGACTTTTTAGAGATCACCGTTACCATGACCAGGCAGTCAGGCGAACTGACCCTGTGGCGTAGAATTAACAAGGCATTCCTGCATGTGCTGCGCAAGCAATTGCTGGTCTGGCGTTCGCTGGACGAAGAAGGACACAAGGAGTATGCTGAAGTATTGGACAAGGCTCTGCAGGAGATGAAAAATGGGTAGGTATCTCGGTTTACGGTTTACGGTTTACGGTTTACGACAGACGGGTTATCGAATCAAGCCGATACTCACAGGCAGAATAACCATCAACAGTTCCTTTTCAGCAGCCGGCGTCCATGCAGAGTAAAGGCCACCCAATACGATTGCGGGCCGTTGTTATCGGCCTGATTTTCGCAGCTGTCATCTGCGGCTTGACGCCGGTCAACAATATCTATGACCAGGGAACACCTCTTGGCGGCGGCCATTTTCCCCTGGCCCCCTTTTATATCCTGCTGCTGACCACCATCGGAGCAGGCACCCTTGCCCGAATACTGCCCGGGGCACGTCTGATCACCGGCATGGAACTGCTGGTCATCTGGATGCAGATGGTACTGGCCTCAGGCATCGCCTATACCGGACTTACCCGCACCTTTTTCATCAATTTGACTGTTCCCTTCCAGTTCGCCACGGCTGAAAACAACTGGCAGCAGATCCTGCAACCCTTGCTTCCCCCCTGGCTCTATCCAGACGAAGGGGCGGTTGACGGCCTGTACAATGGATTGGTGGGCGGCCGGGAAATGGGCTGGTTTGAGCTGATAAAGAACATCCCCTGGCATGACTGGGCCCGTCCGCTCATTGCCTGGGGCGTATTTATCCTGCTCTGCTACACAGTGATGATTGCATTGATTAACCTGTTGAGCAAACAGTGGATCCATAACGAACGAATGAATTTCCCCCTGTTGCGGGTCCCGCAGATCATGGAGGAACATTATGACAACGGGACTCTGTCCTCGTTTCTGCTCAACCCCTATCTGCTCTGGGGGCTTTCCATCCCGATCATGCTCCATATGCTGGGCGGCCTGCATTATTATTTCCCCTCTGTGCCCGAGTTGCCGACCATGGTGCTGGCAGGACCTTATTTTCCAAAATATGGGCTGCTGTCCGGGTTTCACAAGCTGAAAATCTACATCTACCCGGTCTTTATCGGCTTTGCCTTTCTTACTGCCCGCCAGATCTCGCTTTCCTTCTGGTTCTTTTTCCTGATGGGAGGGCTGCTCTACGGGTTGCTGTCCATCATGGGCTACACTATCCCGGCAGCATCACTTGGTATTACCTTCGGCCCCACCCTGGCTCGCCCGGAAGAGACCCAGATGATTGGTGCCTATGGCGTTTTCTTCCTCTTCCTGCTCTGGCTCTCCCGCCATCATCTAAAAAATGTTGTCCAGCAGGCCGTGCGTTCAGGACCGATATCAGTGGAAACTGAATGGTTTTCCATTCGTCTCTCCTTCTGGATTGCCGTGGCCGGTATGTCGGCCATTGTACTCTGGGCCATTTTTTTCGGTATGAAGGTGCAGGCCGCTCTGCTGCTGATAGCCGCCTTTTTCATGATTACCCTTGTTGCCTCCCGCATCATCTGCCAGGGCGGTCTTGGCTATTTCACCCTCACAGCCGCACCAATAGACGGTTTGCTCATCCTGTTTGGACCGGCCCTGTTCAGCCAGATCGGCCTGCTCATCGCCGCAGTCAGCCAGAAGGTGCTGTTTGTGGATCTGCGGGAATCACTGATGCCCTCACTGCTGCACGCCCGCCAGGTACATCACACCATGGAAAACCGGCGGCTGCTCCTGTTCGGCATCGGGGCGACCCTGCTGGTTGCGGTTACGGTCTCGTTTACGGCAATGCTGGCCCTCTGTTATCGTTACGGCATCAGGGAGCTGGAACTGGAATGGGCCACCCGTACCTCGATCACGGTCTATGAAAATGTGGTTCGTCTGCACGAGACCGGCATTGAAGCCGGGCACTGGGTAAAAGTTTTTTCCGGTGTCGGCGCGGTTGTCATGCTGATCCTTGTTTTCTGCTATCACCGTTTCTACTGGTGGCCGATCCATCCCATAGGTTATCTGACCGCCTACTCATCCTCCATGCGCATTCTCTGGTTTTCCTTTTTTGTCGGCTGGCTCTGCAATGCAGTCTGCATGCGCTACGGTGGAGTGGTCCTGTTTAAAAAACTCCGTCTCTTCTTTATCGGCCTGATCATCGGCGACCTGCTCATGGGCGGCACCTGGGCTATTGTCGGCTTATTTTCAGATGGCAGTTACCAAGTACTTCCGGATTAAAACAGGGGCCAGGGATTAGGGACGAGGGGTTAGGAAAAACCCATCGTTCTCGTACAGAACAATAAAAAAAAGGAATGAAACTTTACCCAAATAACAAATGGCGAACTTACTGTTAAAAAAGCTTTCTGTCTTCTGTCTTCTGTCCTCTGGCTTCTGCCATGTATGACGACAAGGAACTAAAAGAATATCGGGACCTGCTCAAGACTCCGGACCATTTTGAAGAGGGCTTTGACTGGAAGACCGTTGTAGGCGCGGTGTTCATCGGCTTCCTGATGATGCCCGGTTCCATGTATTTGCAGCTGGTTATCGGCTCCGGCATTGGCCCGGCTGCACGCTGGGTAACCATCATCCTGTTTGCCGAAATCGCCCGCCGGGCCCATACCAGTTTGAAGCAGCAGGAAATTTTTATCCTCTACTATATGGCCGGTGCCGCCCTGGCCTCTCCTTTTCAGGGGCTGCTCTGGAGCCAGTACCTGGTCCAATCGGATGCGGCCAAGATGCTTGGTGTAGCCGAGTTTATCCCCACCTGGATTGCACCTGCTGCTAACTCCGACTCCATGATCGAGCGAAGCTTCCTGCACCGGGACTGGCTGATTCCTATCCTTTTGTTAATAGGATCCCAGGTTATCCAGAGGGTAGACCGCTTCGGCCTGGGCTATGCCCTGTACCGGATTACCTCGGATGTGGAGAAGCTTCCCTTTCCCATGGCTCCTGTCGGCGCCTTGGGCACTATGGCCCTGGCAGAGTCTACTGATGAAAAGGACAAGGGCTGGAAGTGGCGGGTATTCTCCATCGGCGGTGTGATTGGACTTGCCTTCGGAGCGATCTATGTTCTACTGCCGGTGGTGTCGGGGCTCATCTTTACCGAGCCCGTCACCCTGATCCCCATCCCCTGGATTGAGCTGACCCGCCATACCGAAGAAGTCCTGCCTGCCGTGGCCACCGGCATCCAACTCGACCTTGGCCTGATGTTCGTCGGTATGGTATTGCCGTTCTGGGCCGTGATCGGCGGTTTAATCGGTATCCTCATTACAATAGTACTCAACCCCATTCTCTGGAAACAGGGGATCCTGCAGCGCTGGCACCAGGGCATGGGCACTGTTGACACCATCTTTGCCAACAACTTTGATTTTTACATGAGTTTCGGTATCGGCTTAGGGCTGGCCATCGGCGTGATCGGTGTCTGGTCGGTTGCCCGGTCATTTGGTAAAAGCGGGCCGGACCGGGGCACCCTGCATGACCTGTTTCATCCACCGGAAGGCCGGGGTGATTTCAACTTCTGGATATCAATTGGTATCTACGTCTGCTCCACCATCTCCTACGTACTGCTCTGTGTCTGGCTGGTGCCTAACTTTCCCTGGATTTTTTTCTTAGGCTACGGTTTTATCTACACCCCGATCATCTCCTATATCACGGCCAGGATGGAGGGTATTGCCGGCCAGTTTGTCAGCCTGCCCCTGGTCAGGGAGGCCAGCTTTATTGCCGGTGCAAAATACTTCGGCTACCAGGGCATTGAAATCTGGTACGCACCCATCCCTATCCATAACTACGGTGAGGCCACGGTTGGTTTTCGGGAAATCGAACTCACCGGGACATCGCTGCGCGGCATTATCAAGGCGGAGTTGGTGGTCTTTCCTGTGGTCATGGTCTCCAGCCTGCTCTTTTCCCAGTTTATCTGGCGCCTGGCCCCCATACCCTCGGCCAGTTACCCATACGCCCAGGAACTCTGGCATCTGCAGGCCTTAAATACCCTGCTCATGCAGACCTCGACCCTGGAGGGCAACTCGCTCTTTTTCCAGGCGTTAAAAGGGAGTTATGTCGTCTCCGGTTTAGGGTTGGGTATTGTCATGTACATGATCCTGTCTGTCCTCGGTTTGCCTGTACTGCTTATCTACGGGGTAGTGCGCGGTCTTGGCCAGTCCACCCCGCATGGTATTATCCTGGAGGTTGCAGGCGCACTGCTTGGCAGGTATTATTTTCATAAACGGTACGGTTCCATGTGGCGTCAGTACGCCCCGGTACTGCTGGCTGGTTTTTCCTGCGGCATGGGGCTTACCGGTATGTTTGCCATGGGATTTGCCTTGATTTTAAAGTCACTTAGTTATATGGCTTATTGAATTAAATTACTTCTCTTGCTGCCGGACAATGAGGTGCTGTCATGGACAAAAAGTCGAGTTGGGACGATATCCCTTCCCTGAATCTGGAGTTAGAAGATAAAAGCGATGCAGAGGAAACCCGCAGACGCGGGGGCAGGGTACGCATGCTTGCCCAAGATATCTTAAACATTCTGAAGGGAAATGCCAGGGTCATCCTCGTTCAGGTGGCCACCAGCAAAGGAGTTCTTCCCAAAAAAGGTATACTTCATGATATCCACCAGTACGGGATGTGTTTTATCTTGCCGGCCCATGGCCTGTACCATGATGATACTATCCGGATTGGAACAATGCTGGGCGAGCATGCGTTTCAAACACATGCCATTGTTCGCTGGGCGACTGACGAAAAGGTAGGGATAGAGTATGTTAACCCTCAACAGGAGGATGTTACTTTCCTCTCAGAGCTCTATTCGGCAAAAATGCTTAAAAAATATTAGGTGCCCGCTGAAAAAAAGTCGAGTCCAGGCAGGAGCTAATTTACCAGAATCGTGTATTTCTCCCGCTTTGTCCCATAAAGAAGCATGCTCTAAAAAACGGCTTAGGGTGCTTCTGAGAAATTAACAAAATAATTTTATTTCCAGGCTGACAAGGGTGACACTATGAACAAAAAACCAAATTGGGACGATATCCCTTCCCTGAAACTGGGTGTAGACGACACAGCAGAAAAAACCAGTGAGAAAAGGACTGCAGTCCGCCTGGTTTCTCGAGACATCCTGAAATTGGTGATGGATGATGCCGAAGCCATCTATGTAAAGGCGGCCAACAGCCAGGGGGTCATCAAAAATGTAGGAATCTTACGGGATATCAACCAGAATGGGATGTGTTTTAAAATGTCTTCCCATGGCCTGCAAGTAGATGATTCTATCAGAATAAGAACATTGTTGGGCAAGCGTGCGTTTCAAACTAATGCCAATGTACGCTGGGTGGGCAAAGATCGGGCAGGGGTTGAGTATGTAAATCCTGAACCAAAAGATGTCAAGTTTCTGTCGGAACTCTATGCGGCAAAAATTCTCAACCGTGTTTAATGCCTTACTCCTCAACTTCTGTCAAAAAAAGATAAGCGTAGTCTTCGAACACGAACGGAAGTTCCCGAGTTAAATTTCACAAATCTGAGTTTTATTCTTTAGAATTTGTTTCGGATTTCGTACTTCTTTTTTCGAATTTTTTGCTTTCTAAGGGTTAGAGTCTCCGTCTAAAAAGGTCCGTACACTCTTTTTTCAACCCTCAGTCCGGCCCTGCTGCTGTATCTGCTGGGCAGCAGCTCCTGCCTGAGCAATTCTTTTTTTCGTTTCATCATCAATGGGTTGCTCCTGGCTGTCAGCGTCGGCATTTCCTGCTATAGGCGGCACTTCCACGATTACCTTGCGATGTGCATAATGAATCCCTTTTGCCGCCAGGGCATCGGTAATCCTTCTATAGGCTTCCCGGCGAATAAGAAAATGGGTACCCGGCTTGGCCGTGAATTTCACTCTGATGGTAAGAATAGAATCACCAACTTCCCTGATGCCCTGTGACTTGACCTGCTTGATGAAATTTTTTCCAAATTCCGGGTCATCAAGCATGGCGATACCTACTCTTTTAATCACCTTGCGTACCACATCCACATCAGTATCATAGGGAAACTGGAGATTGAATTTGACCACAATCCCGCCGCGCATATAATTAGTGATGGCTCCGAGATCACTGTAGGGGACAATCTGCAGCATACCACGGTGGTGTCTCAGCATAACATTACGCAGCGTGATTTTCTCTACAGCTCCGGTGATAGAGCCTGCCTCGATATACTCTCCCACCCGAAAGGCGTCATCGAGCAGGTAAAAAAGGCCGGACAATACATCACTGACCAGTTTCTGCGCACCAAAACCAATGGCAATACCCACAACCCCGGCACCTGCCAGCAAGGGGCCGATATTGACCCCAAGTACAGACAGAATAAGCATGATGGTCATTACAACCATGGTGATTCCAATAAACTTGCGCACCACCGGCAGCAAGGTCTGACTACGATCCAACAGAGGAGCATCTCCCCATTCGCTGTCCACGTCTTCTTCAGCGGCCTGGGCCAGTTCCTTATTTTTCAAATGGTTGCGAATAAACAGATCTATGACCTTCCAGAGAAAAAAGGCCACCAGCAGGGTGAACAGGATCTCAAGTCCTTTGTCAATGACCGCATCACTGAAGGCTACGGGATATCCCCAGAGAGAGAGGATCCAGAGGCCAAGCAGGCCGATAAGCAGCAGGCGGGAAATGAGAAGAAGGTAGGGCAAGAGAAAAGAAGGGGCTATCTCATCCTTGTTAGTATCGTCAGCAGATCCCTCGTCTGAAGGCTCCGGGTTGAAAAGAGAACGAAAAAAACCGATAACGAGCCGGTCAAGCAGCAGGAAGATGGGGACGATAAACAGGCTGACAGCAAAGGCAAGGGTAAACTGGGGCCCGACAACAATCAGGCGTACCAGCCAGAACATCCACAGCAGGAGGAGATAGCCAAGGGCCATGATATGCCAGTTGGCAGCAAGATATCCCTGCACTCCGGCAGGGTTCCCATCTGAAGTCATGGTAAAGACATTTCGAGCCACAGTTTTGCGATTTGTCAAAATGACAATAGCAATAAGCAGGGTGATCAGAGTCCCGAATCCCATTTTGAGCAGAAGCAGACTGTCCCCATGGACTCCGGCGTGCTTGAACAGGGTAAGAGACATGATGCCCAAGGTGATGATCCATCCGCTGATGGTGATCGAATAATGGGACAGCGCAGCAGTCTTTTGTTTCAAAGGGATCAGTGCTGTCCGGTCAGGTTCCGGGGCAAAAAACATATGCGAAACAAGTGAGATAAGACGGGCTATAGTTATGGCGATCAACAGGCTGAGATAGATGGGGCAGATGCCTGAAAAATAGGCAGCATAAATTAACACATAACCAACATAGGAGGCTCCGATAAAAAAAAGGATTCCAACAAGGTCGGGGATAGTGCGAAGAAAAACGGCCCAGAAGCGCTGCCAGTTGCTGACGGAGTCCTCCGGGTCATCATGCCAGGTAATCCGGGAGAGCAACAGACGACGAAAGAAATATTCTGCAACACCCGCCAAGGCGAAGATCACGACCAGCAGGCCGAACATTTTCATAAAGCCGCGTACACCGTTTCCAAAACTGAGTTTGTTCATAGCCTTGGAAAGGTCATAGGGTACCTTGGCCGAGTTGGCATCAAGGGCCACCATGCGCCAATAAAAAACCTGGATAAACTGTTCTAAAGATACCTGCAGATGAGCAAGTGTCTGTTTGGAAAAAAAACTCTTTTTAAAAACAGGCGAAGCCTCCTCACCATTCGATAGATCCGTAACGGTTTCCCGGCTCTGTTCGGCAGTGGCAGTAATCTTTTCCGGGGATGTTACCGTCGATTGTGCGGAATGGGATACAGCAAAAGGTAAGGGAACTGCATAGGAGTTCAGGGGAATGGCAAGAAAAAAAATGGAGGCAAAGAAAAGAAAAACAGGTTGGGTATTCCTGAAAATGCTACTGAATATAGACAATGGCATTTATCGTATCCCTTGGGGAAAAATTTCGTGTGTCACACTGTTATCGAGTTATACGTTTTTGCCACCTTTATCCGGTCCCGGAGAAAAAGAAACGTCCGGCATCTCACGCTGTGTGGCCAGTTCCAATGACAGGTACTCCTGCTTTTCAAAATTAAACTTTCCGGCAATCAGAGAGGCGGGAAAGGATTCAACCATGGTATTGAATCGGGCAATGTAGTTATTATAACGGTTTCTTGCCAGCTGCACATCCTGCTCGATTTCATTAAGACTGTTCTGTAGATCAAGAAAGTTACCACTGGCCTTCAAATCAGGATAGGCTTCGGCAACAGCGAGTAATCCACCGATATTTTTTGAAATCTTCTGCTCCTGCTCAAGACGGTCCGGTTCAGACAGTCTCCCGAGCTGGCGGGTTTTTTCCTGAAAAATAGTACCTTCGTGGGAACTATAGCCTTCGATCACCCGGACAAGGTTAGGAATCAGGTTAGCCCGCCGCTTCAAGGCAACATCAATCCCATTCAAGGATTCTTCGATCCTGTTTTTGTTTTTAATAAACTTGTTGTACGTGCCGATAGTCCAGGCTGTGAACACAACAGTTACAAACAGTACGGGAATGATAAATTCTGGATTCATAGGATTGAGTGCATTTATCGTACTGTATCAGCCAGCTGTTTACCGACCTTGAATTTAACGACCTTTTTGGCCGCTATCTTCATTATTTTTCCAGTCTGCGGATTTTGGCATTTCCGGGCAGCTCTGTTAACTACGGAAAAAGTACCAAAGCCGATCAAAGAAATTTTTTCTCCCTGTGCAAGAGATTCGGTCACAACCTGCATGAATCCCTGTATGGCCCTGCCGGCATCTGCCTTACTCAATTCTGCAGTTTCAGCAATGGCAGTAATCAACTCTGTTTTGTTCATTATTATCTCCCTTTTTATTGACCTGATGGGTACTGATTGGTTAACATAATCAGCAAATTCAATTAGTTTAAGACGGAAGTGAACCGGAAATATGTACAGAATCACATATCCGGCCTGCTTTTGTTCAAGCTGCAGAATATCTTGTTCCCAATTTCAGTACTTATGTCCAACTTAATACTGAAAATCATGCTCATTGGCAATCAAAAGTTTAAACAATTTGTTATCCTTTGGTCATCGTCATGACATCCGGGATTCTTACCCTGTTTCTGGATGAAAAACTGACAGCGCTCCTATCCCGGAAATACCGGGGTAAAAAAGAGATC
>JAYEKB010000153.1:0-14678 GCA_034660835.1 Thermodesulfobacteriota bacterium | reverse complement strand
TTTGATTGCACAAAACCGGAGGCGTAGCATGGCTACGTTGAGGATTTTGTAATTGAAAATCGTACAAATATGACCTGAAGCAGAGATGCATAGGTGTGACACTTATTTCTTAACAGGCCCTTAGTGTCTTACTCTTCAACTTCTGTCATAAAAAACAGGTAAGCGCAGACTCCGAGAAATAAATACGAAATTCGAATATCGAAATCCGAAACAAATTCTAAAATCAAATGTTCAAATGACAGAAACGATCTCAACCCTGGAACAGTATTTTTGGGGTTGTTTTGGTCATTATAAATTATGTCATTCGATATCGGAGTCTTCGCTTACCTGTTTCGAATTTCGTGCTTCTTATTTCGTATTACCGGTTTACCGGGTTAGTGTTTATCCGTTTATTTTTGCTCGCAGGATACCGGACGGTTTAAAGGTGACGACCCGTCTGGCATCAAGGGTAAGCTCATCACCGGTTTGCGGGTTGCGGCCGCGTCTTGCCTTTTTATCCTTTACATTGAACTTGCCGAATCCGCTGAGAAGGAGATCTTCTCCTCCAATAAGCGAGTCCTTAGACAGTGCCAGGAAAGTTTCCACAGAGTCGGTTGCCTGAGCCTTTGTCAGGGTAGGATGATCTTTGTACACCTGCTGAATCAGGTCTGCCTTTGTCAGGGTCATGGGTTTAATCCTCCATGGAGTTATTGGAAAAAGGTATGTCTTTCTGTACTGTTCTGACCATTATGTATAAATAATACGAAATTTGAAAATTATGTCAATTATTATCAGGAAAGAAAGTGAAATGAACCTGTGTCTGTATAATGTTCTGCAACACCGAGCTCCTCTTTGATGCACAGCAACTGGTTATATTTTGCAACCCGGTCGATGCCCCGGACGGGGCACTGCGACTTGTCCGACAGTTCCGGTTTCTTTCAAGATATATTTTGACCTCAACAGTGGGGTTGCCCTGGGAATCAATGATTTCTCTGGCTACAATATCAACGATCTCACTCATAATAAAGGTGTTGCAACGGATCAATGTTATTGACGATATATAAACAATATAAGGCAAAAAACCTTCACTGGTCATAATGTCAGACAGTTAGGTGATTTGCAGAAAAAAAGTTAAATTTTGACTTTTTTTATTGTAGAATATCATTCTGTTACGGGGTAACATAAATTTAACAAAAAAACTTTTCAACACCCTTATAATGCTTTATTTTGCTGTGGTTATTGAGAAGATTAGCCAACAACACTTGCCATTTTAAAGATGGGCAGGTACATGGCCACAACAAGTCCGCCGATCATGCCGCCAAGGAAAACCATCATAAACGGCTCAATCATGGCTGTCAGATTGTCTACCGCCTGGTCAACTTCTTCGTCATAAAAATCAGCTATTTTTTCTAGCATGGCATCCAGGGCACCAACCGATTCACCAACATTGATCATCTGAACAACCATATTCGGGAATACTCCAGATTCCTCAAGAGGTTCGGCAATGGGGCGGCCTTCAGCAATTGAGTCGGCAACATGAACAACTGCTCGTTCTATGACTTTGTTGCCTGATGTTTTAGCTACCACCTGTAAGGCATCGAGGATAGGCACGCCGCTCTGTAGCATAGTACTGAGTGTTCGGGTGAATTTTGAAACAGCCACTTTACGTATAAGAGTTCCTACTACGGGTGCTTTTAAGAGGAAGCCGTCTATTTTGATTCGACCTTTTTCTGTATTATAAATTTTCTTAAATATGAAAGAGACAATAAATGCTCCGATAAAAATAAAGATGATATTGCCTTTGAAAAAATTACTCATGTCAACAACAAACTGGGTCGGGGCGGGTAGAGTAGACCCGAAATCTTCAAACATTTTGGCAAAGACAGGAACTACAAAAACCAGAATTACAACCAGAATAATCAGGGCAATGGCAAGGCAGATAGCGGGATAGGTCATGGCTCCTTTTATTTTCTTTTGCAGGGCCATGGCTTTTTCTTTAAAAGCAGCAAGACGAGACAAAATAGTATCCAGGATACCGCCAAGCTCACCTGCTTCAATCATGTTTGAATACAGGTTGTCAAAAACCTTTGGGTGTCTTCGCATGGCATCTGCCAGGGTCGTGCCGGATTCAACATCGGTCTGAACTTCTGTTAATACCCTTTTGAATGTTGAGTTTTCCTGTTGTTTTGCCAGGATTTGCAGGCACTGGACAAGGGGAAGGCCGGCATCGATCATTGTTGACATTTGACGAGTAAAAATGACGATGTCCTTTCCAGTTACTTTTGGCTTAAAGATCGCTATGTTTTCAAAAAGATCTTTTGGCTTTTCTTTGATTTTTGGATTATCTATGCGTAAACGTTTCAGCTGTCCAAGAGCTGCAGCTTCATTGACAGCTTCAATATCGCCTTTGCGTTTTTCGCCATAACTGTTTTTTCCCTTCCAAACATAAACGGGCATGGTTTAAACTCCAGATAAAATATTACTGAAAACAGAGAATACCGGATAAATAGTTGACAACAGCTCCAATACTATTTATAAAATTATTTTTTTGTTGTGGCGGAATTGACCGACACAATTTATTCTATTGTATGGAAGAAATTTTTCTGATTCAAGAAAAAAAATATATTTTTTCAGGAGGTTGGCAAAATGCAGACCAACGAGGCAGAATCATACAGCGCGGGATCGTTTCAGCCGGTCATCGACAAGTGTGACGGGTGTGATCGTATTGTTGAAGAAAACAGCACTAACTACTGTAAAACATATGTGAATCCGGCAGCAAAATGGCGGCTGGGAATTTGTAATTTTGCCACCCATGCCAAGCCGGAGATCAAGGTGGTCAAGGTTCGTATCAACCCTCTCAAAGCTGCCAAGCGAGCATCATCCTCCCGTAGAGGTTAGGGTTACCCAAGCTCTCTTGCAGCCTAAAAAGAGAGCTTGGAAGCAGCTGGTTGTTATTTTCTGCCCACCCCTGTGTAGCGAAAGCCCAGTTCCTTCAAGTTTGCCGGGTCATACACATTGCGAAGGTCAATAAAGACGGGCTCTTTCATTATTTTTTTGATTTTTTCCAGATCCAGCGCCCTGTACTGGTTCCACTCCGTCATCAGGATTACAGCGTCGGCACCGTCGCAGGCCTTATAGCCATTTTCAACATATTCTATACCATCGGGCAGGTACTGCTTTGCCTCCTCCATGCCCTTAGGGTCATGAGCCTTAATGTGGGCCCCTTTTTCCAGCAGGGCCGGAAGTATTGTTGCCGCAGGCGCCTCTCGCATATCATCGGTTTCCGGCTTAAAGGTCAGGCCGAGGACTGCAATTGTTTTGCCAGCCTCTGATCCTCCCAGCATATCCCTTATCTTTTTGACCATCCGTGCCTTTTGGGCGGCATTGACTTCGACTGCCGCCTCAACAATCCGAACGCTTTCACCATATTCCTGGACAATACGCATCAGGGCCAGGGTATCCTTGGGGAAACAGGATCCTCCGTAGCCGGGTCCTGGATGAAGAAATTTGTTGCCGATTCTGCCGTCCATGCCGATTCCTTTGGCAAGGTCGGAAACATCGGCTCCCACCGCCTCGCAGACTGCTGCTATTTCGTTGATAAAGCTTATTTTTACAGCTAAAAAAGCGTTGGCCGCATATTTGGTCAGTTCAGCAGTTTCAATAGAGGTGCTGACAATGGGTGTGTCCCGCAGGAACAGAGGCTTGTAGACTTCCCGTAAGACCTGTTCCGATCTTTCAGATTCCACCCCGATGACCACCCGGTCCGGACGCATGAAATCAGAGATAGCAGCGCCTTCTCTGAGGAATTCAGGATTTGATGCCACATCAAAATCGGCTTCCGGGTTTTCTTCACAGATGATTCGTGCCACTTGTCGGGCAGTACCCACCGGCACGGTACTCTTGTCAACAATGATTGTGTAATCCTGCAGATAATGCGCGATTTCTTTTGCAGCAGCATATATATAAGTGAGGTCGGCATAACCGTCTCCCCGTCTCGATGATGGTGTTCCCACGGCAATAAATATAGCTTCTGCCCCGGGAATTGCCTCATCCAGGCTGGTGGTAAACTTCAGCCTGCCTTCACCGATGTTTTTGGCAACAAGTGCATCAAGTCCAGGTTCGTAGATGGGAATTTTGCCTTCTTTCAGCCTGGAGATTTTATCTTCAATTTTGTCCACACAAGTGACGTGATGACCAAATTCGGCAAAACAGGTGCCGGTTACCAGCCCGACATAGCCTGTGCCTATCATTGTGATCTTCATTTTTTATCCTTTTGCTTGAGCTCTTTAATTCGGTCGTGGACCGAATATTGCGGTCCCGACCCGGACCAGGGTTGCACCTTCCTCAATAGCAACAGTAAAATCACCCGTCATGCCCATGGATAACTCCACATCGTCATTATCCTCAAAAAGGCCTTTGGAGGCAAGCTGATCGGCTAACTGTTTTAGCTCTCTGAACCATGGGCGGCTTGCTTCCGGTTCATGTCCATAGGGCGGCATGGTCATAAGGCCTCTGACCTTCAGGTTGGATAAAGAACCGATCTCCTGAAGCAATCCCTTGGTTTCATCAGGCAGCACCCCGGATTTCTGAGGTTCTCTGCCTACATTAACCTGGATGAGTACCTCAAGACTCTTTTCGAGTTCGCCGGCATATCTGTCCAAAGCCCGGGCAATTTTCAGTCGGTCAACGGTTTCAATAACCTGGAAAATTTCAGCCGCCGTTTTAGCCTTATTGCTCTGCAGGTGACCAATGAAATGCCACTGCAGAGACGGTTCCAACTGCT
This sequence comes from Thermodesulfobacteriota bacterium, assembly GCA_034660835.1. Lineage (GTDB taxonomy): Bacteria > Desulfobacterota > Desulfobulbia > Desulfobulbales > Desulfobulbaceae > Desulfobulbus_C. The sequence goes on along the minus strand of JAYEKB010000153.1, from coordinate 9,916 downwards.
TGATTTTATCTCTGGCATCCTGCAGGTAATTTTCCCCAAAGATTACCTGGCCGCAACGATAAGCCTCTTCTACGGCCTTAGCCGGCATACGTTTGGAGACAGCAACAAGTCTGATTTCCTGTGGATCTCGTCCACAATTCTCAGCCGCTTCTTGAATACGGGATCGTATTCTGTCAAGATTGTCACAGATCACTATATACTCTCTTGCCGGGGCAGGGAAAATAATTTTTCCGTATTAAGCATTGTCTGGTTGGCGACTTCATCAACAGAAATATTTTTTAACTCCGCCACCTTGCCTGCTGTGTAGAGCAGGTATTCGGACCTGTTGGTCTTTCCCCGCCAGGGATCCGGTGCCAGGAAAGGACCATCGGTTTCAAGGAGTATACGCGGAAGCGGCACTTCCCGAACGACCTGCTGCAGTTCCACAGCGTTTTTGAAGGTAACAATACCGGGTATGGAAACATAAAAGCCCAGTTCAAGTACCTGGTTGGCAAAAGAGACATCACCGGAAAAACAGTGCATCACACCACCAGCCGGAAATGGTCCCCTTTCCCTGAGCAGCATCAGGGTGTCCTCATGCGCTTCCCGGTCATGGATCACCACCGGCAGGTGAAGCTCTCTCGCAAGAACGAGTTGCCTGGCAAATTCACGACGTTGAATACTTATTGGTGCGTACTGTTTGGCATAATCCAGGCCAATCTCGCCATAGCCGACTACCTTTGGCCTGGCAGCCAGCTTTTTTAGTTCCCGGTAAACAGCATCACTCGCATCTTCGGCACTGTGTGGATGAATACCGACAGTTGCATATACACCGGGATATTGATCTGCAAGTTCCACTGCTTTGCGGGAACTGCTCAAGTCAATACCAATGGTAATTATTCTGTTGACTCCACGTATGTCAGCGGAGTTGATGATCTCGTCAAGGTTACCTTGATAGGCGTCCATATCAAGATGACAGTGTGAGTCAATCAGTCTGCTGTCAGATGCGAGTTTAGGCGGGGCAGCTCTTTTTTTCATGTAACAAAGTTCCTTTTTGGCCCTGTCATACCAGAAAGAGGTATAGAGAGCAAGAATCAAAGCATTTATGGTGGTTTAAGTACAATGTTTGTTGACAACGAAAGAGTATTTATTTACAACAGTTACAGCTCAGAATTTAAGAGTAATGGGTAGATGGAACGACAAGTCTTTGATGCGATCAGGAACAGGCGCAGTATTCGAGAGTTTACTGGTCAACCGGTGGTACGTGATCTCTTGCTGCAGATAATTACCGCCGGCATCTGGGCACCGTCAGGTCTTAACAACCAACCCTGGCGTTTTGTTATCATTCGCGATCATGAAATAAATGCAAAATTAGCTGCCTTGACCCATTACGCACATATTGTTCAAGCAGCTCCTGCACTTATTGCCGTTTACCTGGATCAGAAGAAAATGTATGATCCAGTAAAGGATCACCAGGCTGCAGGTGCTTGTATTCAGAATATGCTGCTTGCCGCCCATGAGATTGGTCTTGGAGCGGTCTGGCTTGGCCAGATCCTGAAAAACAGGGACCGTGTAAATAATGTTTTGCAACTCAGTGACCAGTATGATCTTATGGCCCTTCTGGCCATTGGATACCCGAAACACAGGAACCAGCAGTCCCGGCGACAACCGCTGACGGATTTAATTCTTCACGAATTTGGAGGAGACACCCCATGAAGAGATGCACCTTGACCCTCAATTCTTTGATGTTTGTCCTGGTAACCACCACCCTGATGTTGGCGGGTTGTGCAAACGGTCCTATGGGCCAGCAGGATACTGTACAACCCGGGGATACAGCTTTACCTCCTGTGTCCGGCTTTGCCGATGATATCCAGGACATCGTACTGCCCACGGAAATGGAATGGAATCGAAAAAAATCAATGACTATTAAGACGGAGTCATTCCGTGGTGGTCTCTGGCATTATTCCGGCAAGGTAGAAGTAATTTCTCTGAAAGATTTTATGACCAGTTCCATGACGAACAACCAGTGGAAACTTGTTGGTGAATCCGCATCTAAGAATATCATGCTTGCTTTTGTTAAACCAAACAAAACCTGTATGATGGTCATTGCTGATGCCAATTTTGGTAAAACCAACCTGACCCTGTATGTCACCATTGATAAGACGGCTGCTACCGACCTGAATCCTTTTGGCGAAGCGGTGGCACCTCAGTAAAGAGTCTTTGATGGCCGGACAAACAGGGGTGTCCTGCACTATGCAGGGACGAAAAATTCTTTTCGGGGTAACCGGTTCCATTGCTGCTTTCAAGGCAGCCGGCTGGGTACATGCCCTTGCTAAAGAGGAGGCGCAGGTGTCGGTCGTTATGACACGGTCTGCTACCCGTTTTATTTCTTCGCTTACCTTTGGCGCTCTGTCCGGAAAGAAGGTTTACACCGACATGTTTGCTGAGGGTGAGGGCGAGGCCATGGCCCACATCATTCTGCCGCGGACAACGGATGCTGTCCTGGTTGCCCCGGCTACGGCGCAGACTATCGCCCGCCTGGCCCATGGAATGGCTGATGATTTGCTCTCCACAGCCGTGCTTGCCTGCACCGCACCAGTGGTGATCTGTCCGGCCATGAACTCCAACATGCTGGAGCATCCCGCCACTCAGCGGAATGTAGATACCCTGAAAGAGTTGGGATATCAAGTGGTTGAGCCTGCTTCCGGCCTGCTGGCCTGTGGTGATGAAGGAGCTGGAAGGTTGCCGGAATGGGACGGGGTTCGCGAAATTTTGCTCGGCCTGTTTGCAGGTAATGATCTGGCTGGGCAAAAGGTGTTGCTTACTGCCGGACCGACAAGGGAACCGCTGGACCCGGCCCGTTACCTGAGTAACCGCTCCAGTGGTAAGATGGGCTATGCATTGGCCCGGACAGCTCGGCGGCGTGGGGCGCATGTCACCTTGATTTCCGGCCCGGTACAGCTGGATCCTCCGCCGGGGGCTAATATTGTGCAGGTGTCAACGGCCCGGGAAATGGAGGAGGCTGTCAGGGAGCATGCAGTTTCAGCTTCTGTTATTGTTAAGGCAGCTGCAGTGGCTGATTTTCGGCCGAAAAAAAACAGCAAACAGAAGATTAAAAAAGCAGGTGCGGATCCGTATCTTGAACTGACAGCCAATCCTGATATTCTGGCTGGTCTGGGCAGAAAACGAAAGGATAATCAGATCCTGGTGGGGTTTGCTGCTGAGAGTAACAACCATGAAGCAGAAGGGTTGCGAAAGCTTAAAGACAAGAATGTCGACCTCATGGTGGTCAACGATATCCTGGGGAAAAAAACAGGTTTTGACGTGGATACCAACCAGGTAACCCTCATCAGCCACGATGGCGTAGAGCACTTGGCACTGATGTCCAAGGAAGAAACAGCAAACCGCATCTGGGATCGTGTGGTTTCTCTGCTTTAGCTGCGGCTGTAGGCTGTAGAGTAACCCTGATAACCTACAGCCTAAACAGCTACAGCCTCTATCTAATATTCCTCCCGGCCCAGCATCGCATATTCGTAGAGTGCCATAACTTCCTCTTTATTTGGCTGGCGGGGATTGTTCTCCACCGGTCGGGCTACAGTCAGGGCGATTTCCGCCATTTCCGGAATCTTGTCTGCCGGTATGTCCAGTTCTTTTAATGTTGCCGGAATATTAAGATCACTGTTGAGCAAGTGGAGCTCTTCCACAAGTTCAGCCGCTGCATCGCGCAGGGAGAGTTTACTGGTGTTTACTCCGAACAGTTCTGCAAGCAGTCCATGCTTTTTCAGGTTGCCGATAAGGTTATATTCCGTCACGTAAGGGAGCAGGACAGCATTTGCCAGCCCGTGACTGATGCCGAACATACCGCCCAGTGGGTAGGCCATGGCATGGACCAGGCCGACGCCGGCTATGGCAAGTGCCTTGCCGCCGAGCAGGCTTGCCAGCAGCATGTTGGAGCGTGCCTCCATGTTGCGGCCGTCGGCATAGGCGCTGCGGATATTGTTTACAATCAAGCGAATGGCCTCCAGGGAATACATCTCTGAAACAGGATGCGCCTGAATAGAGGTGTAGGCCTCCAGGGCATGAGTCATGGCGTCAATGCCGGTGGCTGCAGTGACATGGGGAGGCAGACTCAGGGTCAGGGCCGGATCCAGTACTGCTGCTTCCGGATAAAGAGGATCACCGTTCATACCGGCCTTGGAGCCCGTTTCTTCGTTGATGAATACGGCTGTAAAAGTAACCTCGGCTCCGGTGCCCGCTGAAGTGGGTACCATGATTTTCGGTACTCCCGGCTTTTGAATTTTACCAAGCCCAATATAGTCAACCGCTTTGCCGCCGTTGGTCAACAGGATGGCAATGGCTTTGGCCACATCCATGGCAGAGCCGCCGCCGACCCCGATTACGCAGTCGCAGCTGTTTTCGCGGGCAATTTCAGTACCCTTGTCTGCCAGCCGCAGTCCCGGTTCCGGGTCAACATTATCATAGAGGATAAAGTCAATCCCGGCCTCTGTCAGAACAGTGGTAATCAAGATGTCCTGACCTGCCTTGACCAGGCCAGGGTCCATGATGACAAGGGGTTTGCTGCCGCCGAGTTCTGTAATAACAGTCGGCAGGGTGTTGATGATGCCTTGGCCAAAGTGGATTTCGGTTGGCTGGGTAATGGTAAAGGTCGATACTGTCATGGGATTCTCCAATGATGTTAATGCAAAGTAAAAGAGCAGGTCATGGCTTACGGAATTCTTTTCTTTGTGCCTTTGGCCTTTTATATGGTTAAGTAAATTTTGATGGTCTCGTAAAAATCATTTATCACCTCTTTTTCGTCATTCCCGCGCAGGCGGGAATCCAGTATTTGCAAGTAGTTATGGATCCCCGCCATCGCGGGGATGACGGTTGAAACGACTTTTTACGATATTATCAACTTTTACTATATCGTATTGGTCAATTTTCGCAAAATAAACTGGACATAGGCATGCAACTGAGCAGATCTGAGCAGAAGCGCAGGATAAAGCAGTTGGAAAAACTAGTGGTTGAACTTGTGAAATTTCCTGCTTCACTACTTAATGAATTGCCGACTGTAGAAGATGTTCGTGAGCTGGTCAAAGAGGTCCAGGGCCTCAAAGGCGGAGCACGCAAACGGCAGATAAAGTATATCACCAAGCTTCTGCGCCAGGAACCGGTTGAACCTCTGTACGACTTTCTGGCTAAACGTAAGGGAAATGCGCTCTTACACAATAAACAGTTTCACGAAATTGAATACCTTCGAGATATTCTGGTGGAAGAAGCCATTGTAGAGAGGCGCCTGGCTCGGGAAATACATCAGGATTTGGAAGAAAACTGGCAGTCCACCGTGGTACAGAATATCGCTTTAGAACTGCCGTCAATCGACACCCAGGCACTTAACAGGTTGGCCTTTCTCTTTGCCATGACCCGCAGTAAGAGACACAGTCGGGAAATTTTTCGTCTGTTACAGGCAGCCCGGGAGCAGGAGGAGTTGAATCGGAAGATCAAGACGTGATTTTTGCTTTCAAACATGGAGTGCTAACCCTACAGCCTCCAAAACTTCCAAGATATGCCAATTACACGTAGCCATTATGCTGCATTTGATATAACGCAAAAATCCCGGCCAAGGCCGGGCTTTTGAGTATTGTTTCAGTATTTAGTTCAGGCTTTTACTTTCGCCTCTTTCTTCTCCTTGTTTACATAAGTGAAGAAAACCGGGAAGGCGACGAAGAAAGCAACACAGATAAGATACTCAATTCCCTTGATGTGGGTGTAGTAATCAACCAGGGTATGCAGAGGAGTGACCATTCCGGTGGCTACCATGTACTGCCGTACCAACTCGCTTACTGACCCTACCTGGCTAATACCGCTTACGAGTGCTGAGATTGCCCACAATCCGATAACTGCGCCAAAACCAAGTACAACTTTGCCGGCTACGTTATTATTCTTGTCTGCCATGATCGTTCTCCTTAAATTTTATATAAAGTATTTAATTTGTTGTTCTCTTTTTTATAAACCGGTAAGTGCGGTCAGGTAACCTTTCAGCATGCCGCCGATCAAGCAGGCTGCGCCCCAGAGTCCGATCAGTGCTGCCATTCCCATTCCTACGCTCAGTCCAAATCTTGAAGCTTCGTATCCGGCATCAATTTTTGTCTCTGTTCTGGTGTTTGTATTTGCGGCCATGTGTCCTCCGTTTATTTTATGTTTTGTTTTCTTTGTTCCTTACTTGCCCGATTTGCTCTCTGGCAAGGCATGATGCACGGGATTATTGAGAAATTACAATAAATTAATATCAACATCTAACTCATTGGTGTATTGACTAGATTGGATGTTCATCAGCTTGTTAGCTATGATAAGAGGTCGATTACCTGTTACAAGTGTTATACAATATGGTAATCGGATTATACTGCTGTGAAGGAAGGGTGGAAACGATACATTGCGATCTGTTTTCCAACAAGACAACTTTTCGCCGGTAATTCATGAGGTTATTTTTTTAAAATAACCCTGTGGTGAAAATAGGGGCAATATTATTTAGTCTTCATCCTCGACGACAAAAATATTTTAAAATTTTGTAGAATCAGGTAAGGGCGGTTTTTTCCTGCTCTCTTCAACTATTTTATAGAGGTAAGGTTTCGTTGTTGTGGGCAACCAAAATCTGAAGAGATGCACTGATAAGGTAAGTATGGCCCCGCGGCCTATTTTTAATTTGACTTTATCAAAAAAGATAATTAATACTATTCATGAATCTCAAAACCCTATCCAGGCCGTGAGTATCAGCTTGGGACAATATTGTAACATAATTTAAAAGGAGACATCATGAGTGAACGGAACGAAGCAGCTACATTTTTGGGGAATCCCCTGACCCTGGTGGGAGATGAAGTCAAGGTGGGAGATAAGGCCCCCGATTTTACCCTCCTTAAGAACGATCTGTCACCGGCCTCCATGGCCGATTTTGCGGGCAAGGTCCTGATTCTAACCTTGGTGCCTTCTCTGGACACCCCGGTTTGCGACACCGAGACCCGGCGTTTCAACAGTGAGGCGGCGGCCCTTGGAGAGGATGTTGCAATTCTTGCCGTCAGTATGGATCTACCCTTTGCCCAGGGACGCTGGTGCGGGGCTGCAGGTGTGGAAGCAGTAGAGACTCTGTCTGATCATAGGGACGCATCCATGGGCGAGGCCTATGGGGCCCTGATTAAGGAGTTACGCCTCCTCAGCCGTGTTGTCCTTGTCGTTGACCGGGAAGGAAGTGTCACCTATGTCCAGTATGTAAAAGAGATCAGCGAAGAGCCTGATTACGACGCTGCCATTGCAGCGGCAAAGGCTACCGTGGGGTGATCCTTTGTTCAGGGATATGAGCTTTGATTATTATTTGACTACTTGATAAAATTTAAACTGTTCATCAATTATTACAAGGAGATGTGTCATGCAAAAGTGGGAATGCCCTTGCGGCTATATTTACGATCCTGAAGAAGGCGATTCTGAGAACGGGGTAGATCCCGGTACCCCTTGGGAAAAAGTACCAGCGGACTGGGTTTGTCCTAAATGCGGTGCGGAAAAAGAAGATTTCTGGGAAGCCGACTAAGTAGAAACAGTGCAAGTTCAGGATCGGAAGCATTGATTCCGATCCTGAAAATAGTACTTGTCTCAAACCCACCAGGTTGATCGTTTGGAAAATTATCATTTTTCGTCGAAGATGATTTTTTTAAAATTCGAAGACTTATTTGGAGTTTGTCGTTTCAGATGAAGCCCATATGGTCAAGTTTCACTGGCTACTCTATCTACTGTTCCACATCAGTGCTCTTCACGGCGTAAACAAAATGACTCTTGCCAATTCGTTCTGCTATTATTTCAGATCAGATACGTGCCTTCCGTAATAAGAAAATTTTTACTTGATTACCTCATTTGACTTCTCATTTTCTATCTCATAGAATTAAATGAGATCAAGGCTGTAATGTTTTGAAATCAAGAATAAAATGTAAGAGACCATGAATCCTGCTATTAAGCAGATCGTATCTTTTGATGAAGCAGCCAAGGCAACTGTGTACGTGCTGAACGGGACGCTGCGAAGCTCATCGATGATGCCGGGGAAGAAGCCTCGGCAAGCGAGGGGTAAGCAGGATTCTTCTCGGTAGCGTTGCCGAGCGGGTAATTGAGTTTACCAGGTTGCCGGTTGAGTTAGCCACAACCTGATCTCTTTAAGGAAATCTCTTTATGGAGCACGATCAAACACAGGATACTCTCCGGCTGCGCCGGGTCGCCATTGATACCTACAAAGAAAATGTTGCCTATCTCAACGGTGACTGCGAGATCTATCGGGTCGAGGGATTCCAGGCCCTCTCCAAAATTAAAGTAAATGTAAACGGTAACAGTATCCTGGCTGTTTTAAACGTGGTGCATGACGATACAATTGTCGCCCCCGGCGAATTAGGCCTTTCCGAACAACCATTTGAACAGTTGGGTGAAAAAGAGGGCATCCTGGTACGAGTAGATCATGCTGAAATACCCCATTCCATTGATGCGGTTCGCCGTAAAATAGCTGGAGAAAGACTCAGGGATAAAGATTACCAGGCCATAACCAGGGACATTGGTGCACATCGCTATTCTAAGACGGAAATGGCGGCATTTCTTGTTGCTGCAGGAGAAACCGGTCTGGATCGTGATGAAATTTTGTACTATACACGGGCAATGGCCGATTCCGGTGAACGCCTCAACTGGCGGGAGCCCGTGGTGGTTGATAAACACTGCATCGGTGGGATACCCGGCAACCGTACGACCATGCTGCTGGTACCAATTGTTGCAGCCCATGGCATGCTCATTCCCAAAACATCGAGCCGGGCCATTACTTCGCCGGCCGGTACGGCTGATACCATGGAAGTACTGGCCGAGGTGAATCTCTCTCCCCATAAACTGCATGCTGTTGTACGCAAGGAGCGGGGTTGTCTGGCCTGGGGAGGTACTGCAAAACTTGCTCCGGTTGATGACATCCTTATTACTGTCGAGAGACCCCTTGGCATCGAGTCCATAGGGCAAATGGTGGCTTCGATTCTTTCGAAAAAACTGGCTGCAGGTGCCACGCATCTGATTATTGATATTCCTGTCGGCCCTACTTCCAAAATGCGTCACATGCGCCAGGCTCTGCAGTTGCGGAAGCTTTTTGAATTTGTCGGCGACCGCATCGGTATCCAGCTGGAGGTTGTCATTACCGATGGGCGACAACCTGTTGGCCGCGGGGTCGGGCCTCGGCTGGAGGTTCGAGATGTTATGCAGGTATTGAAAAATGATCCTGATGCACCGGTAGATCTGCGCCAGAAGAGTCTTCGTCTGGCCGGCAGGGTTCTTGAGTTCGATCCTGATGTCCGGGGCGGACATGGGTATTCCATTGCCAGGGACATTCTTGATTCCGGTCGTGCCCTGGCCAAGATGCAAGCCATCATCAATGCGCAGGGAGCCCGAAAGGATCCCGTACCTCCTGCGCCTCTTGTGCACGAAATAAACTGCAACCAGGATGGCGTAATCATAGGGATAGACAACCTGCAGATCAACCGCATTGCCAGGCTGGCCGGTGCCCCCATGGATAAAAGCGCGGGTATCGACCTTTTGAAAAAGCTTGGTGATACCGTCACTGTGGGTGAGCCTCTCTATGCCATTCACGCCGAATTCAGGGCAGATTATAACTTTGCCCTTAACCTGGCCCGAAAAGACTCAGGATATTCCATCGGTTCTGCAGAAGAATTACCTGCCACCTATGTGGAATTCTGATGAGCTGCTGAATCCATTTTGTCACATTTTTTTCTTTTTCATCCCCGCATGCTTTTAGCCCGCATATTTCATGAACACTTTGCTCCATGCATCGTAACATATGGAATTTTAGTAATAATTTAGAGACAATTTGTTCTCGAACAATTTGCAAAGTGTTCACCGAAGGCAAGCCGATGCAGCC
>JAYEKB010000152.1:0-3718 GCA_034660835.1 Thermodesulfobacteriota bacterium | reverse complement strand
TTAGGTCCTGTAAAAAAATAACTTGGCTAATCTTGCATCTTATCTTCGAGTCATCTTTGAATGCGGTTCAATCGCAAAATCCTCAACGTAGCCCTGCTACGCTTGCGGTTTTTCTCAATCACCGCATCCAAACCTGGCCCAAACCTAAGCGCAATATCGACCAAGTTATTTCCTTACAGGCCCTTAGCCGGGAATATCCCGGCAGACAATCGTGTCTCTTAGCTGTTGCCCGGAAGCAATATTGACGTTCTCCCACACTACACAGCGGGTTAGTTGCGAACCGCCTCCAATTTTTACTCCCGGGCCAACCGCACCCCAGTCCCTGAACACGACATCATCTGCCACTGTTGCCTGTTCACTGATGCACCAGGACCCTGCTTTGTCCTTACAGTCGAACTGATCCACCTTCCGGCTGCAAAGCAGTTCCCGGTGCAGGTCCAGATAATCCTCTGGTGTTCCGATATCAAGCCAGAAACAGTCATCTACCCGTACGCTGCTGACCTGACCGGCTTTAGCAAGCTGTTCGTACAGATCAATTACATGGAAAAAGCCACTACCTGGAATCTGTCCAATCACCTCTCTGTCCAGAACATGAATCCCGGTAAAGGCCAACAGGCTCCCCCTATTAGTAGAAAAACCGTACACTTGATTACCCCGGACACAAACGGAATTAAAGCGATCATAATCATGCATGGCCATGGTCACGGAAAAACCGCCTGCAACATGCTGGTCCATCAAGCTGCGGACATCAATATCATGGAAAATATCCCCATTCATCACCAGCACCGGTTCATCCGTAAACAGAGGCAGAGCTTTGCGCAGACTGCCGCCGGTACCTAAGATCTCAGGTTCGTATTGAAGAATTACTTCAGGTCTATTTGCAATCGCTGCCTTAATCTGCTCTGCCAGGTGATGGCAATTAACCACAACTCGATCGCAACTAGCCTGCACGAGCTTATCCAGCAGAATATGGAGCAAGGGCACATTGAGGACGGGAAACAAAGGTTTAGGCCGAATAAGGGTGTATGGGCGTAACCGGGTACCGAGTCCGGCCGCGAGTATCATCGCTTGCATTTCTTCATCTTTCCTACCGTCGTTTTCTCTCTGACTATTAACGACTTACTCATTATTGTGTCCATTATATACATTTCTTCATTTTTCGTTATTTTTTCTCATTTTTGCCTATTCCATAGAACCGGCATAAAACCTGAATGGAGCAAAAAATGGGCGAACGTAAAAAATTCGGTTTCACACTTGACCGGTTGAGGGCGATAAAACCGAAAGCCAAAAGATCATTCCTTTACGATACCAAAACAGATGGCTTGATGGTGCAAATTACTCCCTGGTACAACAACTTTTCAGTTTAGTAGGTGAAAGACTACGGGCCAGTAACCATATGCGCTGCACTATCTCATAACTATGAAGCCTTGGCTGGTAAACGACCAGGAACCTTTTTTCCTGGATTGAAGGGCCTGCCCTTCATTTCGGCGATGTAGAGTAGTAAGGTATTAATATGACTGGTATCAAATTGGTTAAGATTAGATTTTCCTATCTTAACCGCGTACCCTGAACCAGAGTCAAGACTTTTTGGAAATATATTGACTTTGGTAGGCTGAAAATTTGTTACGTATATTGTGCGGAAACCTCATCAGGAACAAGGTTTGGCCTTGCTTTGTGTCACACGGTTAGGCTTGCCAATGGCTCCCATCTATATCTCGGGTCAGAGCGAATTGCCGTGATTATACAGCCTTATAAGTGCCTTTGATACAATCATCGGTCATCTGACTAACTAACAACGGATCTGGTCATACTTGAAAAGAACCCATGAAAAAACATTCTGTTTAGCAGCAAATTGAGCGGCAGCTTATGTCTGATCATGTCTCGGACTCGTTCGCTTCACAGTCGTAGATGGTGACTCTCCGAACAATCTTTTATACTGCAAACTGAACCTGCCAAAATGGGACATATTATAGAGTGTGGCAATATCCGAAATACTTGCCTGTCCCCCAGGGAAATCGTTTTTTATTGCTATTCTGGCGGCATGGAGTTTACGTATGAGAATGTATTGCAGGGGCGTCATCCCAAGATTTTCCTTAAAGGCATACTGTAAAACCCTTGGGGATGAATGTAACTTTATTGCCAGTTGTCTTGTGGAGAGTGAATCGCCGAGTTGATCATCAATCAACCTGATCGCATTCTGAAAGATATCATGACGGGATTTCTTCTTGATTCTCAGACTAGGTTCATCAGCAGTTAAACATGTTGACACTATGGCAAGAGATTCTTCAATAACCCATTCCCGAAAACAAACAGTAAGCTCCCTGTCTTTTTGTACGAGTTCAAGCATGGATTGGTTGGTAAACAGGCTGTAAAGCAGATTTCGGAAGCGGATAGACCTTCTATTGGGTAACGGAAAAGCTGCCTGTTCGGGAATTTTTGTTTTGTGCCATCTATCTTCACTCGTTAAACCGTACTCCGCCAACAGATTGTTGGAAACAGTCACCTCAACAGTATCAAAGCCTGCTAAAAGCAAGCTGGAGTATTCCATACCAGAATGGATAATCCCCACATAATCAGGTGGAGTTGCCAGTCCACAACAAACACAACCTATACCCGGCGGCGTAAAGCTGATGATGCTTGAACCGCCAGGCAAACAGAACTTCTCAAACATTTTTTTGGTGGTCCCATATCGGCTTATAGCAACGCCATCCATCATAAAAAATTGGGAATTAATCTGAACAGGTCCTGCCTCAAGCTGTACTGCATCAGTGTCTAGATACGGTTTGATATACTCTAGAAAATGATCAATGTCATTGAATTGACAAGAAAGAAGCAGGTCTGAATTTTGAGGTATATTTTTGTTATGGTCCATTGACTCACTCAGACTTGAGCTTAAACAGAATCAGCTCTGGCCTTCAGGATGATTTGTAGCGAGCTTTAGCCGACGGTCATAATGAATTTTCAGCCAGATCTCAACCATGACAAGCAGGCCAAAAATACCGTTCATGACCAAAACCGGCCAGAGCCCAAGTAACCATGCATATATTTCGTAAAAAATAGCAGAGAAAAGTGAAAGGAGCAGCATGACCATGGAAACATCGTCTGCCTGCTTCATCTGAAATGTCTTAACGATCTGGGGCAGGAAACAAAGAGTCAGCAGTATTCCTGCCAGATATCCAATAACGTCTGTAAACAAATTCTCCCTCAGCAGTCAGGTTGATATAAGAGTTAACGTTTAAAAAAAGTAAGGCGAAGATATCCACTGTAAATTCTGCAAGACACAACTCAAATTATCTATTTTTCAACAATATATTCGCAATGTGGATAGACAGAGATACTATCAAATATTATAATAATTACTCTTTATTGCAAGTGCTTTTCTGGTTGGAAGCCAGGACTCAATTTAAAGATATGTGCTGGAGACTCACTATTGAGAGCTGGCAGATGAACCCATCTTTATAAAATTCACGGAGAAAGTTATCCCATGAAAAACAAGCAACTCGCTATCCTTGGTGCATTTGCCCTCTGCTTTGTCCCTGCTGTTGCCATGGCGGATACTGAAGCAGATGCTGCCGCCGAGATGGCGCGCAAGGCACAGGACCCATTGGGTGATGTAAAGGCGGTCATGACGGATAATACCATTGGTTTCGGTGGCGGTCCTGAAGATGATACTGCCTATGGGTTCCAGATTCAGCCAGTGTATGCCATTGAGAATGAT
>JAYEKB010000151.1:0-3741 GCA_034660835.1 Thermodesulfobacteriota bacterium | reverse complement strand
GCTTGTAACTATTTTCAGCGAGCAGACATCGCTACAGAAACGGCTTGATACCCTGGTGGCCAAACTTACCCGGCATACCACCGGTGTGAAGCAGTATGATGATATAACCTGTCTTGCAATCAACAGAATCTAAAGGCCACCTTGAACCTGACAAGCAGAATTACAGAAAGACTCGTAAGCGATCAGAACTATCTTAAACTAAGGCTTGAAAAAAGAGGGAATCTTGTCGCCAAGATACTGGAGTCCGGTGAGAAAAGACGGTTGCTCGGCTGAACCAACAGGGTGGCACCACTTGACCTCCGTCATACAGGTCAGGTTATCCAGTGAAGTAGAGGAGTGGAGATGCCTGCCGATTATGCGCAGACGCAGGTTGTCTCCGGGTACAACCTCATAGCGGCTGACAACACATATGCCGCTCATGCTGTAGTTGATGGTCATGCCGCCGTAATAGCAGTTGGGGTGGATCAACTGGCGGGCAAACATGATCTCTTCTTCCAGCTCGAACCGTTTATATTTTCTATGGTCAATCATACCGTCCACCCTTCTCAGGCAAAGGAAACCACCGCTTGCATTGCATCAGGATAAATAGTGATAAAGGCGTCAAAACCGGAGATCTCAAACACTTCCCTTACATGATCCTGCATACTGCTCACGGCAAATGATTTGGGACTTGTCTGTCGCTCCTTGACCACCTTGAGAACCACCCGCAGACCGGCACTGGAAATATACTCCACATTGCTGAAATCAACCAGCAGATGGTGACCATCATTGCCGGCACCGACACTATCGATTTCATGCTCCAGGACAGGAGCTGTATTTGAATCTAAACGTCCGGCAGGCTCCAGTACGACAACTCCATTTTCCTCTCTTTTATCTATGATCATCAGCTATTGTCCCCCGGGCTGATTATTTTAATCAACTTTATAATATTTTTACCGTTATCTCTTTTGTAACTGATTTCATCCACATATTGGCGCACCAGAAATATTCCCAGACCACCCACATCCTTTTGATCCGGCGAGATATCCAGTTCAGGATTGTCCGCCTGGGTGATGTCAAAGGCGTGGCCGTCATCCGTCATTGTAATCTGCATTCTTTCTCCGTCATACTCCAAGGATATAACAATGCTGTGGTCCGAAGTATCGTCAAAACCATAATTGACAATATTGGTAAAGAGTTCATCCAGAACCAGATTTATTTGAAAGATCGTTTTTTCAAACAACTTCCATCGCTGTCCGGCTAATCTCAATTGCTCGCTGAGACGATCTAATTCCGACAGGGAGTTGCGCAGAGAAAATGAGATCTGTGGTTTTGTATTGGACATATTCTTTACAGAAGTGAAACTCCAAGAGTCTGGGAAACAGCAGAATGTTCATCATATACACCCTGCAGACGCTGGTCCCATGCTGCCAACTGCCTCACCAGGTTACCTGTTATTTTGGCAAAACTTGCCGGAAACTGTGCCATTGCCTTTTCAAACTGTTCCCGGCCAAGTCTCAGTGCACTCAATTCATCTTCCGCCTGCAGGGTGAAGAGGCGTGGCAGGCGGCCAAGCAGGGCACAACCGCCGACAAACTCTCCCGGCCCGAATTGACGGACTACAACAGTTGCTCCCCCTTTCCTGTATGTCGCTGTTGCCCGGCCGGACAGAATAAAAAAGGCATGGCCGTCATCTTCGCCCTG
Organism: Thermodesulfobacteriota bacterium; assembly: GCA_034660835.1. Lineage (GTDB taxonomy): Bacteria > Desulfobacterota > Desulfobulbia > Desulfobulbales > Desulfobulbaceae > Desulfobulbus_C. Next base: position 2,058 of record JAYEKB010000151.1, on the reverse strand, counting down.
GATCATCAGCTGATCAGCATCACTGTACTTGATCCGCTGGCAGAGCATGGCCAGTAGATTCAGGCAATCATCATCAAGACCCTGTAACAGTGAAGCCTGACGAATATTTTTCAGATCCTGTTGGAATCCGGAAAACATTTTTTCCTTGGTTGCTTCCGGCTCAGTGTTGTTTTCCATGGATAAGCTCATACAGTACTCCTTTTGCAGCAAGTAATTCTTCCACCTTGTCCCATTCCACAACCCTTCCGGCCTTGAGTACGGCAACCCGGTCAAAGGAAGGCAGCATGTCCAGACGGTGAATAATTGATATCAAGGTATAGCTGCCCTTCCACTGTTCCATCAAGCCTTGGATTCTGCTCTGAGACTTGTTGTCCAGCGCGGAAGTGGCCTCGTCCATAATCAGGATTTTTGGCCGTTTCAGCAGCACCCGGGCAATAGCCAGTTTCTGCTGCTGGCCGCCCGAAAGCTTGTCTCCCTCGTTGCCCACATTAAAATCCATACCGATGGCCGCCACTGTTTCAAGCAGATCCTCCTCGATCAGCAGGTGGATGATGCACTGATTGACCCTGTCCTCTACCTGTGGGGATTCGGAGGTGAGGACACCATAAAAAATATTGTTGCTAATCGACTGAGAGGCAATATAGCGACTGTCGGAATAAAAGGAAACAGCATCCGGATCATGCTCAGCGCACCAGCTGCAAAATGATGCTCTACCATGTACAATCAGTTTTTCAAGAAGTGGCTGCAGTGCAACAATTTTGTGTTGCGACGGAATAAAGCGCAATGCGATGTCAAGCAGGAACTGTTGTTCTCTGCTGCGTCTGGACAGTTGTCTGTTATCCATAGCTGAGGCAAGTTCCAGGCAGTGATCATATTCCTCCGGTCGAATGGGCGTCTGTTCAAAAAACAGCTCTTCCCTTGGTAAATCTCCCAGGATATCAACTGTCTGCAACAGCAATTCCGCCCCGGTTTCCAAGAGCGGTTCTGTTAAGTTGCCGTCACTTAAAAAGGTAAGAAACTGCTCGTTTTCAGAGAGACCGGTAAAGGCAAATGTTTCCTTTGCCGGAGTCCCGAAAATCAGGTTTTCCGCCACACTGGAATGATAGAGGTAGCTATCTTCGCGGAAAAACTCAACATGCTCGGCCAGTTCTTTGCCAAAGGTTGTCTGGAAGTTCTGCCGCACGCGAAGCAAGGGTTCTGCCAAATCCTGGAGTTTTTTATCGCTTAATGTAGTATTCAGACCAAAGCGCAGGACATCGATGAACAGACCTGTCTGCTGCAGGATGGCGATTTTATCGTCAAGTCCCGGCAAATCGACATTACCTGCATCAGGATACTCTGCCAGGGCTCGGCAGGAATAGAGCAGATTATAGTCAACGCTGCCGGAAAAGATAAAGGGGGCTTGCGAGATAAAACCGATGTTGCGCATGACTTCTGCCTTGGAGAGTTCGGACACCGGATGGCCGTCGAGCAGTACCTCGCCGCCGGTATAGCTCAAAATCTGGCCAATGCACTTGACCAGGATGGATTTGCCGGAGCCGGAAAAGCCGACTAAAGCAAGATGTTCACCTGGTTCCACCGTCAGGTTGACCCGGTCGAGCAGTTTAATGCCGGAACCGGTGGTAAATTCAAGATCACGCACCTCTATCTTGCCGGCGGTTTTGCTGAGCGTCCCTGTAACGGGTGCGCCTGTTTCCTGTTCCAATCTGAACTCCGTCTCCCCGGCAAAGGCATGCATCACCTTTTTGTAGCGGATCGAGGCATCCTGATACACCTGGTAGAACTCGATCAACTCCTTCCATGGATCGTACAGCTTTTCCTGGGCTGAGAGAAAGGCGACAATGGAGCCAAGATCAAGTCTTCCCTGCATCATCAGGTAACCGCCAAGGAGAAAAACCAGCACCGGCCCCAGGCCGACTAAGAGGTTGTTACTCACCTTTACTCCGTAACGGTACAGGAACCAGATAATACGAATACGAAGCAGCCGTTCAATCAGAGCATTGTACCTGTGCTCTTCGGTTCGAAACGATCCCTGGGCATGTACTTCGTGGATCCCGG
>JAYEKB010000150.1:0-14827 GCA_034660835.1 Thermodesulfobacteriota bacterium | reverse complement strand
GACTCAATCAGCGGAAAGTGTACAGTGCTTTAATTTCTTACACGGAAATGCAGGCAACAGATAGGAGTATTCTAAACAGGGGCAGTTAAAAAAAATCAGTCACGGAGATCTGATTATGGCAGTTGGACAATCACATATACGCAAAGATGTCAGGGCAAAAGTTACCGGTAAAACCCGTTATACCGATGATTTCAGTATGCCCGGCATGTTACAGGCAAAATACGTAAGGAGCCCCATTGCGCACGGTCTTGTCAAGAGTATTGATACAACCGCAGCCTTGGCCATACCCGGTGTGGAAGCCGTTTTCACCCATGAGGATGTTCCCAGGACTCCTTTTGCCACCGCCGGACATCCGTTTTCCCTTGATCCCGATCACCAGGATGTTGCAGACAGATTGCTGCTGACTGATCACGTCCGTTTCCATGGCGATGAGGTGGCCATTGTTGTTGCCCGTGACCAGCTTACTGCTGCACAAGCTGCAAAAGCAGTAATTGTCGAGTATGAAGAGCTTCCTGCATGTGTAACTTCTGAGGCTGCATTGGCTAAGGATGCCCCTGCCATACACGAAAATGGAAATATTATTAAGTCCACCACTTTCGAGATTAACGGAACAATCAGTGATGCCGAAACAGAGACGGACACCATTGTTGAAGATACATTCAGCACTCCCATTGTGCTTCATTGCCATCTCGAAAACCATACTGCATACGCTTATATGGATGACAATGACCATCTTGTTATCGTCAGTTCCACCCAGATTCCACATATCTGCCGCCGTATTGTTGGTCAGGCGCTTGATATGCCATGGGCAAGGATCCGTGTCATTAAACCATATATTGGTGGGGGATTCGGCAATAAGCAGGATGTTGTTCTTGAGCCAATGGTCGCCTTTTTAAGTAAAAAACTTGGTGGTGTTCCGGTCAAGATTGAACTTGGTCGTGAGGAAGGTCTTGTTGCCACCCGTACCCGTCATTCTCAGACTGTTACAGCTCGAGCCGGGGTGACGGATGATGGTATCATACGATTTATTGATCTTGATATAATTAACAATACCGGGGCGTATGCATCCCATGGTCACTCCATTCCCATGGCTGCAGGCACTAAATTCTGCAATTTGTATCCGCGCAGTGTGTCAAAATTTTCCGCAACAACCCATTACGGGAATATTCCTGCGGCCGGGGCCATGCGTGCCTATGGCTCTCCTCAGCTTTTTTTTGGTGTTGAAAGTGTGCTTGAAGAAGCAGCCCGCACAATCGGAATGGATTCCGTTGATTTTAGAATCAAAAATTCAGCCCGTCCCGGGGATATCATTTCCAAGACTGGTGATAAGGAACATGGGGTGGGGATGATAGAATGTCTGGAAAAAGGACGTGAAGCCATAGGTTGGGATACAAAAAAAGAAGAGAAAAAAAAATCAAAGCAGAAAGGAAATATTCGCCGAGGGCTTGGGGTGGCATCATTCAGCTATGGATCCGGCACTTATCCTGCCTGTGTGGAAATTGCCGGTTGTCGGCTGGTTCTCAATCAGGATGGATCAGTGCATATGCAGATTGGAGCCACGGAGATCGGCCAGGGTTCTGATACTGCGCTGGCACAAATGGCTGCGGAAACTCTTGGAATTGACTATGACGCCATCCATGTCGTCTCTGAACAGGATACTGATGTAACACCGTTTGACCCCGGTGCTTATGCCTCCCGTCAAACCTATGTTGCTGCTCCTGCTGTTTATGGAGCCGCCAAGAAACTAAAATCAAAAATTCTCGAACATTGCCATCTGATGACAGGTGAGGATATTGAAAACCTTGATCTGTTCAGCGGTAAAATAATCCGGCTTAATCAGCCGGACAATATTGTTCTTGATCTTCACGATCTGGCTCTTGACAGCTACTACCATAAAGAACGCGGCGGACAATTAACCGCTGAAGTATCGAGCAAAACCTGCACCAATGCGCCCAGTTATGGCTGTACCTTTGTTGATCTTGAAGTGGACATTGAGATGTGTGCAGTAACTATCAAACAGATCATTAATGTCCATGATGCAGGGAGAATTATTCATCCACTCTCAGCAACGGGTCAGGTTCATGGTGGAATGGCCATGGGTATAGGCATGGCCTTATTTGAAGAGTTGCTGGTTGATCCTGAAAGCGGCTGGATTTATAACGGCAATCTGCTGGATTATAAAATCCCCACTTGTATGGATATTCCGGATCTTCAAAGTGCATTTATTGAAACCTTTGACCCCTCAAGCCCCTATGGCAACAAGTCGTTGGGTGAACCGCCCAACATCTCTCCGGGACCGGCCATTCGAAATGCTATCTGGGATGCAACCGGGGTGAAGATTAATGAGATGCCCATTACTCCTAAGGTTTTGTTCAGGCATTTCAGGGAAGCAGGGCTTATTTAAAGATAAATACGAAATACGAATATCGAAATTCGAAACAGGTAAGCAAAGACTCCGATCTAAAAAAACCAAAATTCAAATGACAGAAACTTCCAACTTGCATCAGTCTTTTGTTTAGAATTTTGTTTTTTTAACATTTGAAAATTGTTTCGGATTTCGTGCTTCGATATTCGAATTTTCCAAGGAGAATATAGGATGTTTCCAATTGAAAAGTATCATTATGCAAGCAGTGTGAAAGACGCCGTGCAGGTACTTGCTGCTGATGAAAAGGCAAAAATAATTGCGGGCGGCACTGACGTACTAGTGCGGCTCCATGGCGGTAACAGTGAATATGGTTGTCTTGTTGACATCAACGGACTGAGTGAGCTTAAGGAAATCAGAATTGATGCGGAAGGAAATATTTTCATCGGTTCGCTTGCCACCTTTACTGAAATAATGGAACATGAAATCATCAAAAAATACGTGCCCGTTATTGCTGAATCCCTTGCTACCATAGGTGGACCGCAGGTTCGGAACTGTGGCACCATGGGGGGAAATATCTGTAACGGTGCCGTAAGTGCGGATAGTGCCTGTGCAGCCCTTATCCTTGAGTTTGACCTGGTAATAGAAGGCCCTGAAGGTGAACGGACTGAGTCCATTAACGGCTTTCATACCGGCCCTGGACGTACGATCCTGCAAAAGGGTGATCTGCTCAAATACTTTTGTGTCAGGCCGAAAAATTATACAGGTTTCAGTGCCTCATATTACAAATACGCCATGCGAGGGGCTATGGACATTGCCACCATTGGCTGTGGTGCAGCAGTGAAGATGAATGGTGACAGCATTGAAACACTCAAACTTGCATTCACGGTTGCAGCACCCACCCCTATCCGCTGCAGAAATGCTGAAAAAGCCATGGAAAATAAAACTCTTACCGAAGAAACACTACAAACTATGACTGACGCACTTGCAGAAGATGTCAAACCACGTGATTCCTGGCGGGCGAGCAAGGACTTTCGTTTGCATCTTATCCGAACCCTGGCGAAAAGAGTAACCCGACAGGCAGTGAACAATCAGGGAGGTGCGTGCTGATGCAGACAATGAACATCAAACTGACTATTAACGCCAAAAAGTATGAGATGGCTGTGGATGTGCGAAAATCTCTTCTGGATCTGCTGCGTGAATTAGGCTACACCAGCGTTAAACAAGGCTGTGGGGTTGGTGAATGCGGGGCCTGCACTGTTCTTGTGGATGACATTCCCATTGACTCCTGTCTCTATCTGGCTACCTGGGCGAATAATACAGCTATACGTACCACTGAAGGTGAGTGCAGGGAAGGCAAGCTTTCTCATGTACAGGATGCCTACGTGAAAGAGGGAGCTGTTCAGTGTGGTTTCTGTACTCCCGGCCTTATTATGACCACAACTTCTTTCCTGGAAAAAAATAAGGGAAAGAATCTCTCCCGGGAAGAGATCAAAAAAGGTCATGCAGGTAATCTTTGCCGTTGTACAGGGTACCAAACCATTGTCAATGCTGTTGAGACGGCCGGCAAAAAATGATTGAGAGCAGCCAATCCATATCTGCTATCAGAGGTCAATTTCTGGATGTTGCAGGAATTGTTGATTGTTCCTCAGAGATTAAGAATAAAATTCGACATCTTGAAGATGGTTTGTTGCTGCTCAAGCATGGGCACATTAAATGGTTTGGTAACTGGCAAGAGGGAAATAAAAAAATCCCGGAAAACTGTCCCATCCATAATTATCCGGACAAACTGATTGTACCGGGCTTTATCGATACCCATATTCATTACCCGCAGGCTGAAATTGTGGGTGCCTATGGTGAACAGTTGCTGGAATGGCTCAACAATTATGCCTTTCCCGCTGAAAAACAGTACAAGGATGAAGAGTATGCGGCAAAGATGGCCGACTTTTTCATAGATCAGCTTTTACGAAACGGAACGACCACAGCGCTGGTATTTTGCACTGTCCATCCCGAGTCGGTGGAAGCACTTTTTGGGGCGGCGGAAAAATACAATATGCGCATTATTGCAGGCAAAGTAATGATGGATCGAAACGCTCCGGATTACCTGCTTGATACCCCTGAAACCGCATATAGTGAAAGCAAAATACTAATCGAGAAATGGCATAAACGAGGACGTCTGCTTTACGCCATCACTCCTCGTTTTGCACCGACATCAACGGATGAACAGCTCGAATTGGCGGGAAGACTAAAGAAAGAATTTCCAGACACATATCTGCAGACTCATCTTTCAGAGAACCCGGATGAAATTGAGTGGGTTAAACAACTGTTCCCGGAACAGGAAAACTACCTGGATGTTTATCATCATCATGGGCTCACCGGTTCCCGTAGTATTTTTGCTCACTGCATTCATCTAAAAGAAAAAGAATGGGATTGTTTGCATACTACGGATTCCGCCATCGCTTTTTGCCCGACATCCAATCTGTTCCTGGGAAGTGGTTTATTTAACCTGAACCACGCCTGGGATAAGAAAGTAAAAGTCGGTATGGCAACCGATATCGGCGGCGGCACATCATTTAATATGCTGCAAACCTTAAGTGAAGCCTATAAGGTAATGCAGCTGCAAAAGCAAAAATTCTCAGCTTATGAGGCCTTTTATTTAGCGACCCTGGGCGGTGCCAAAGCGCTTTCCCTTGATCATGTAATTGGTAATTTTACTGTTGGCAAAGAAGCTGATTTCGTGGTGCTGGACCCCATGGCAACAGTCCTGCAGGCCAAGCGATCAGAAAAGTCAAAAAATATAGCGGATTTATTGTTTAGTCTCATTATACTTGGTGATGATAGAAGCATCTATCACACCTATGTTGATGGTCGTCTTGTGTATGAACGAGAATAACTGTTATTTTCTTGCTGGTAGCTTAATAGCAACGGATAAGATGTAATGTTAGTATAAAATACGAATATCGAAACACGAAATTCGAAACAAATTTAAAACAAAAAAAACTACAAATAACAGCGAACAGACCTGGATAGCTGATTGTTTTTGTCATTATTTATTTTTGGTTTTTCTGTCTTTGTCTCGTATTTCGAGTTTCTGATTTCGAATTTTTTCCAAACTGTCCACAATTTTTGCAACTATGCTTTTTGAAACAAAAAACAATTGGAACAAAGGATGAATAAAACGCCACGACTTCAACTAAAAGGGATGACCAAAATCTACCCCTCGGTCATTGCCAATGATTCCATTGACATGACAATTGCACCAGGAGAGATTCATGCCGTCCTCGGTGAAAACGGTGCCGGGAAGAGTACGCTGATGAAGGCGATTTATGGTGTTGTCAAACCGGACAAAGGTCAGATTTTATGGAACGGAGAACCGGTTACCATTCAAAACCCGGCATATGCAAGAAAACTTGGAATCGGCATGGTTTTTCAGCATTTTTCACTCTTTGAGACATTAACCGTGACCGAAAATATCGCCCTTGCAATGGAAGATTACACCAGTATGGAATCATTGGCAGGTCGAATAAAGGATGTCTCAAAGGAATATGGCCTGCTTCTTGATCCGGGTCGCCTGGTTCATTCTTTATCTGTGGGGCTTCGTCAGAGGGTTGAAATAATCAGATGTCTTCTTCAACAGCCTACACTGCTGATTATGGATGAACCTACATCTGTTCTGACCCCCCAGGCCGTATTGGAAATGTTTAAAACTCTGCGGCGTCTGGCAGATGAAGGCTGCTCCATTCTCTATATCAGTCATAAGCTTGATGAAATATTGGAGTTATGTCACAGTGCTACAATAATAAGGGGTGGCAAGGTCACAGGGTATGCAATCCCTGCCGATGAAACAGCTACAAGTCTGGCAAGGATGATGATTGGCAAGGAGCTTCCTGTTTGTTCCAGGGAAAAACCGGTTATTAACGGCGACGAGTTTCTCGAAGTCCGGAATCTATGCAAGACCTCTGCCGACCAGTTCGGAACTAATCTTAAAGAAATAAGTTTCTCTGTAAAAGGTGGAGAAATTTTAGGCATTGCCGGTATTTCCGGTAACGGCCAGCAGGAACTTCTTTACGCGCTCAGTGGAGAACGGCCGGTTGAAGATAATGACTGTATCAGAATCTGTGGCGAGCCTGTCGGACATTTAGAACCTGACGAAAGACGAAACAGGGGCATGGGTTTTGTTCCCGAAGAACGGTTGGGAAGAGGTGCCGTACCGGGAATGTCCCTCTCCAACAATACAATTCTCACTGCGCACCGACATGGAATGGTTGATAAAGGGTTGCTCAAGTTTAATAAGGCAGCTGATTTTGCAAAAAAATGTATTGCAGATTTTGCTGTGAAATGTGGCTCCAAGGATGATCCTGTCACCAGTTTGTCCGGTGGCAATATCCAAAAGTTTATTACCGGGCGTGAAATCCAGCAATCCCCAAAACTCCTGGTCGTGTCGCAGCCAACCTGGGGCGTTGATGTTGGTGCTGCAAACATAATCCGCCAGGCTATGATTGATCTGCGTAACAATGGGTCGGCAATTCTTGTGGTGTCTGAAGAACTTGATGAACTCTTTGAAATATGTGATCGCCTTATTGTTATTGCGGAAGGTTATGTCTCCCCTTCTGTAAATGTAGATGAAACCAGCAAAGAAGATATAGGAATATGGATGAGCGGCATGTTCCCTGGTGGCCCTGCTGCTGATGCCACTGCTCAGGAATCACACCAACAAAATCAGGATAATCATGTTTGTTAAAATAGAACCACGGCCTGAACCATCAAAGGTCATGAAATATATGTCTCCCCTGATTGCGGCGGTACTTATGCTTATCAGCGGGCTCATTATTTTTACTTTGCTCGGTAAAAATCCTGTGGAGGCCTTTCATGCCTTCTTTATAGAACCGATAAACGATTTGTATGGTATCGGTGAACTGTTCATAAAGGCCTCGCCTCTCATGCTTATCGGAACCGGACTTGCTATTGGCTTCAGAGCAAGTATCTGGAACATCGGTGCCGAGGGGCAGCTCGCTATCGGGGCTCTATTTGGCGGCTATATTGCAATTATCTTCAATGACAGCAACGGGTTCTTTATTTTACCACTTATGGTTCTGGCAGGTGCTGTCGGGGGAATTTTGTGGGCATCGATTCCGGCATTTTTAAAAACAGTGTTTAATGCCAACGAGATTCTTGTCACTCTTATGCTTAACTATGTGGCAATTTTACTCCTTGCCCTTCTTGTGCACGGCCCATTAAGAGACCCCAATGGTTACGGTTTCCCTCAGTCTGTTCTCTTTGCTGATTCCGCCATACTTCCCATTCTCATAGAGGGGACGCGGCTTCATCTTGGTGTCTTTGTTGCATTCGCGGGTGTTGTTATTGGCTGGATATTTTTACAGAAAAGCTTTACAGGATACCAGATTCAAGTGGCAGGCCTTGCTCAAAAGGCAGCATCATATGCAGGTTTTCAATATAAGAAACTGATCTGGATTGGCCTGTTATCAGGTGGAGTAACAGCCGGCATTGCCGGTGTCCTAGAAATTGCCGGTCCCATAGGCCAACTCCTTCCTTCTGTATCACCGGGCTACGGCTATGCTGCAATCATTGTTGCCTTTGTTGGAAGACTGCATCCCGGAGGAATTTTTCTTTCAAGTCTTCTTATGGCCCTTTTGTATCTGGGTGGAGAATCAGGCCAGATGAATCTTGACCTGCCATCTGCGGTGACCGGAATTTTCCAGGGGCTGTTACTCTTTTACCTTCTTGCGGCGGATTTTCTCATCAATTACCGTGTGCGCCTGAACCAGCCGCAGTTGGAGGTCAATTAATGAATTTCGATATATTTATTCATATACTGATCGCGGCAATTGCGGCTGGGACACCTTTTGTTTATGCAGCTCTTGGCGAACTTATCACCGAAAAATCAGGGGTGTTGAATCTGGGTGTTGAGGGCATGATGCTGGTTGGGGCAATTTCCGGATTTATTGCCATGGCAAAAACCGGCAGCCTCCTGGTAGCTGTTCTTTGCGGAATGACTGCAGGGGCCCTCATGGCAGGAATATTTGCTGTTCTTACTTTGACCTTAATGGCTAATCAGGTGGCCAGCGGACTTGCTTTAACAATTTTTGGCGTGGGCCTAAGTGCTTTCCTTGGCCTTGAATATACCAGTATTGCACTTCCGGGTGTTCCTGAAATCCATATTCCAATGCTCAGTAATATCCCTGTTATCGGACAGCTTTTCTTTTCCTTTGATATTCTTATTTATTGTTCTGGGGTTCTGTTTCTGGCTATTTCCTGGTTTTTATATAAAAGCAAATCGGGTCTTATTCTGCGAGGGATTGGAGAGGCACCAAAATCAGCCCACGCGCTCGGCTATAATGTAATTAAAATCAGGTACATTGCTGTCCTATTTGGTGGAGCAATGGCAGGGCTTGGGGGAACGTATCTTTCAGTTGCATATACGCCCATGTGGGTAGAAGGCATGGTTGCAGGAAGAGGCTGGGTTTCCCTTGCGCTCGTTGTGTTTGCTACCTGGAGACCTGCGAGAGTGATGTTTGGAGCTTACCTTTTTGGCGCTATCACAATCGCCCAGTTCCATGTCCAGGGTTTTGGTATTGATATCCCGGCTCAGCTTTTGTCCATGCTGCCATATGTTGCGACGATTATTGTGCTGGTATTTATTTCGAGAGACCGAAATACAATACGATTGAATTCACCGGCATCACTGGGTATAACCTATCATCCCAACAACTAACCATTTTTTTTAAACAAAAGGAGAAACAGATGGCAATCACGAAAAAACATTTTGTATCCGTTTTTGTTCTTCTTGCATGTGTAGCAGGATTTACCCTGTCTGCATCGGCAGAAGAAAAACTTAAAGTAGGATTTGTCTATATCAGTCCCATTGGGGATGCAGGATGGACATACCAGCATGATCTCGGCAGGCTTGAGCTTGAAAAAAATCTTGGCGATAAAATTGAAACAAAATATATCGAAAGTGTCCCGGAAGGCCCGGAGGCTGAACGTGTTGTCAGAGATCTGGCAAAAAGTGGTTATGATCTTATTTTCACCACATCATTTGGTTATATGAACCCCACCCTCAAAGTTGCTAAAATGTTTCCGAAAAAATATTTTGAGCATTCCACCGGCTACAAAACAGCCAAAAATGTGGGCACCTATATGTGCCGGTTTTATGAAGGACGCTATCTGACCGGGATCATCGCCGGAAAAATGACAAAATCCAATACCCTTGGCTATGTTGCAGCTTTTCCTATCCCGGAAGTAATCCGAGGCATTAATGCATTTACCCTTGGTGCCAAATCAGTTAATCCTGACATTGAAGTAAAGGTAATCTGGGTAAACTCATGGTTTGATCCGGGTAAAGAACGGGAGGCATCTGAGGCCCTGATCACTCAAGGTGCAGATGTTATCACTCACCATACCGATTCAACCGCTCCAACCTTAACCGCCGAAGAAAAAGGTGTGTATGCCATAGCCTATCATTCCGATATGTCTAAATATGGGCCAAAAGCGCACCTTACGGCAGCCACACACGTTTATGGTGATTTCTATACAAAAACAACACAGACTGTGCTTGATAAAACCTGGAAACCTGAAACGGTCTGGAGTGGTATCAAGGAGGGATCCATTGAGCTTGCACCCATTAACTCTGCCGTACCTGCAGATGTTGTAGCGCTTGTTGAGAAAACAAAAAAATCCATTGCTGACGGATCGTTCCATCCTTTCCAGGGACCTGTTAAAGATCAGGGCGGCAAAGTTGTTGTTGAAGCCGGCAAATCCCTCAGCGACAAGGATCTTCTTGGCATGAACTATTACGTTGAAGGTGTTCTTGGAAATATTCCCAAGTAATTATTCTTTTATCTCTGCACTTTCAAATCACACTGGGGGAGATGAGTTTTTAAGAGCTTATCTCCCTTTTAATTTGAGTACTTTGGCATTTTTTTTGTAATGGTTCACCATCTAACATAACAGCCACATTTTGTAATTGAATGGATCACATAAGAGACTTAAAGTGCCTCATCTGCGGAAAAGAGTATATCCCGGATGCAATTGATTACATCTGCCCTGATCATGACAATGATGGAATTGTAGATGTACGTTACGACTATGATCTTATCAAAGCTCGCATCAGTAGAAAAAGCCTTGCCGCAAGTAAGGATTACAGCATATGGCGCTACAAGCCGTTGCTGCCTGTTTTTCCGGATGCTGAGGTGCCGCCGCTTTCCATTGGCTGGACACCGCTTTATAAAGCAAGCCGGCTTGCAAAAAAATTACAGTTAAAGCATTTATGGGTCAAGGATGATGGCCGTTTACCCACGGGTAGTTTTAAAGACAGAGCCAGTGCTGTTGCTGTTGTAAAAGCTCAGGAAAAAGCTGCGGAGATTATCACCACAGCAAGTACAGGCAATGCTGCCGCCGCATTAAGCGGTATTTGTGCAAGTGTCGGACAGCCCAATGTTATTTTTGTGCCGGAATCAGCACCACCTGCCAAAATTGCCCAGTTACTGGTTTACAATTCCACGGTGATTCTGATCAAGGGAACCTACGACGATGCCTTTGAACTCTGCCTGAATGCAGCAGCCGAATATGGCTGGTATAATCGCAACACCGGCTACAACCCTTATATGACTGAAGGCAAAAAAACAGCTGCCTATGAAATATGTGAGCAACTCGACTGGAATGCACCGGATGTTATCTTTGTCAGTGTTGGTGATGGCTGCATTATCGGTGGACTGCACAAAGGCTTAAAAGATTTACTGGCACTCGGCTGGATTGATCACATGCCCCGCCTCATTGGTGTGCAGGCACAGGGAAGCAACTATATGTTTGAAGCCTGGAAAGATGGTGAAGATATCCTCACAAAAGCGCCTGTTTCAGGTATTACAGTTGCAGACAGTATAAGTGCCGGACTTCCAAGAGACAGGATAAAGGCCCTTGCCGCAGTGAATGAAACCGACGGTGCCTATGTATGCGTCAGTGACGACGATATTTTAAATGCTATCCCGACACTGGCAAGAGGTGTGGGTGTCTTTGCCGAACCGGCAGGTGCTGCCGCTTACGCTGGTCTTGTTCAAGCTGTTGCAGATGGCTTGGTTCAACCGGACGAGCGTATTGTTGTGCTCAATACAGGCAATGGCCTCAAAGATATTAAAAGCACCATGACCTCGGTTGCCATGGCTGGCTCCAAACCTCACCATATTGAGCCGAATTTAGAAATATTAAAACGAACAATTCAGGAAAACAGAATCTTATGAGTGATTTAATCGATATAACAATTCACGACGAAAGCAAACTCAAAAACGCCGTACAGCGTGCCCGGGAGCAAAACATTATCATCCCCACCTTCAAGCAGATGATTAATCCGGATTTGATCCCGGACTCAATTACAAAACAACTTGATAATGTTGGTTTATGGGATCTGAATCCCTTGAATCTGTTTCGCATCAACTGGCACAACGAAGCAAAAGAGAGTGGTGGTAAATTTGGTGGTACGAATTATCTGGTTCTACCAAAAGAACTCACCGGTATTGATGCCCGTATCGTCATCTTGCTGGGCAAGTGGTTTCCCACTGGCTCCCATAAGGTTGGCGCTGCTTATGCCTGTCTTGTTCCCAGACTGGTTACAGGACAATTTGATCCAACCTCACAAAAAGCCGTCTGGCCCAGCACCGGCAACTATTGCCGTGGCGGTGCCTATGACTCCAACCTGCTGGCCTGTGATTCCATTGCCATCTTACCGGAAGGGATGAGTAAAGAACGTTTCGACTGGCTTGCTGATGTGGCTGGAGAAACCATTAAAACACCGGGCTCTGAAAGTAATGTAAAGGAAATATTTGATAAATGCTGGGAGCTGCGGAATTCCGGGCAGGCATTGTCTATATTTAATCAATTTGATGAATTCGGGAACTACCTGTGGCATTACGAAGTCACCAGTCGTGCCATGATGGAGGCATTGAGTGAGACCATGGGGCCAAATGATCGCTTTCGAGCCACTGTCTCCAATACCGGTTCCGGTGGTACTATTGCCTGCGGCGATTACATGAAAGAGCAGTTTCCGCTCTCCAAAATTGTTGCCAGTGAAGCGTTGCAATGTCCAACTTTATTGAACAACGGATTCGGAGCACATCGCATTGAGGGAATTGGCGACAAACATGTTCCCTGGATTCATAATGTCAAAAATACAGATGTTGTCACCGCAATTGACGACTGTGGCCCAATGGCTCTTATTCGCCTGTTCAACGAGCCGGCTGGTCAGGAATATTTGGTCAACCAGGGTGTTTCGGCTGATCTGGTAGATAACTTACATCTTCTGGGAATATCCAGTATTGCCAATGTCCTCGCTGCCATAAAAACTGCAAATTATTATGAGATGGATGGTCAGGACGTGTTGATTACCATGGCCACGGATTCCATGGAAATGTATCAGAGCCGTCTGACAGAACTCACCGCAGAGGAAGGAGAATTCACAAACGTGGATGCTGCCGCTTCCTTTCATCGCTATATGCTCGGTGAAACAACTGATAATATGCAGGAGTTGACTTACGTTGATCGTAAACGAATTCATAATCTCAAATATTTTACCTGGGTAGAGCAACAAGGGAAAAGCCATGAGGAAATCCAGGCTCAGTGGTATAACCCAGAGTACTGGACCAGTATTCATCATTCCATGGATACCATTGATGATCTGATCGATTCGTTCAACGAACGAACAGGCTTATTGAAAAAGCTGGGTTGATAAATAAAAAAAGAAAATGAAGATCTGGTTAAAGAAACCGCTTGCTCTCTTTATAGATGATGCCGTTGATGGCCGTGGCGGTATTGTTGTTGAGGACAGCAAAATTATAGAGGTGGTGGCCCAAAGTGCACATCCATCCGGAAAAGTTGACCGGACTTTTGATGCCTCAAAACACGTTATATTACCTGGTCTCATCAATACGCATCACCACTTTTATCAGACTCTTACCCGAGCCTGTCCAGTCGCTTTAAACAAAGAATTATTTCCATGGCTCAAAAGCCTCTACCCGGTCTGGGCGGGGCTCACCGAAGAAATGATTCATGTGTCAACACGCCTTGCCGCAGTGGAGTTATTGCTTTCAGGCTGTACCACGGCAGCCGATCATCATTATATTTTTCCCGAAGCAGCACGCGAGGCTCTTGACATACAGGTGGATGCCATACAACAGATCGGAATTCGTACAACTCTTACCCGTGGTTCCATGAGTCTTGGGGAAGATGATGGCGGCCTTCCCCCACGCAATACTATCCAGGATGAAGATGCCATCCTGTCCGACTGTGAGCGAGTAATTGACCTGTATCATGACGATAAAGAAGGCTCCATGCTCCAGGTTGCCCTTGCTCCCTGTTCGCCATTTAGTGTGACGGAAGATCTGATGAAGCAAAGCGCACAACTCGCACGCGCAAAACAAGTTCGTTTACATACTCATCTGGCAGAAACAGACGACGAAACAGATTTCTGCATTGAGCTCTTTGGGGTACGTCCTGTCGATTACCTGGAGCGAGTTGGCTGGATGGCTGATGATGTGTGGCTGGCGCACGGCATTCACTTTAATGACCAGGAAATTTCAAGACTTGGCACGGCAGGAGTAGGAATCAGCCATTGTCCAAGCTCCAACATGATGCTTGGTTCAGGCCAATGCCCCACACGTGATTTGGAAAAAGCAGGCTGTCCGGTTGGCTTAGGTGTTGATGGCTCAGCATCAAACGATTGCTCAAACATGATACAGGAAGTACGGCAGGCATTAATGCTGCAACGCCTGCGCTATGGCTCGTCCGGCATAACCCATTTTGATGTCTTGCGCTGGGCAACTCAAGGATCTGCACGATGTCTTGGCAGAAATGATATTGGCGAAATTGCTCCCGGCAAACAGGCCGATCTGGCATTGTTCAAGCTGGATGAAACTCGTTTCTCAGGAGCTGGTGATCCACTGGCCGCTCTGCTTCTGTGTGGTGCATACAAAGCGGATTACGTCATGGTAGCCGGACAATGGAAATTGGAAAAAGGGCTACTCACGGGTGTTGATCTTCCAGAACTGCTGCACAAACATGATAAGGCCGCTAACACATTAATAAATTGAATTAATCCCCCCATGTTTCGTATTTTCAAATGATAGAGAAAGAAATTCTTACTCAGTTACAACAAGATCGTACAGTTGCCCTGGTAACCATCATTGATAAAAGCGGTTCTGCTCCTCGCCTTCCAGGTTCCAAGATGTTTGTGGAAGAAGATGGTACCCTGCATGGCACCATTGGTGGGGGAAGGATGGAATTTACAGCCCATGAAGCTGCCGTAAAAGTCGCAGGTGGTGCCGCACCTGTTCTCACTGAATATGACATGCGGGGAAGTGGAACTGACGGGGATACGGACATGGTCTGCGGAGGTATCCAGCTTGTTCTTATCGAACGGCTCACTCCTGACATGACGCCCATGTTCAAGCAGGCTTTGGA
>JAYEKB010000149.1:0-14910 GCA_034660835.1 Thermodesulfobacteriota bacterium | reverse complement strand
GAATCAGCACCCTTTGGCGGCATCAAGGAATCCGGTATCGGGCGGGAAGGATCTAAGTATGGCATTGATGAGTATCTGGAAATGAAATATCTTTGTCTGGGCGGAATTGATTGATGGATAGGGTAAGTAGGTGGCAGTGAGAATGTACTTGGAATGTAACTATTCAGGTGGATGTGAAAAGTTGGTAATACCACCGGACTGTAACTGTTCAGAAGCAAGGTACCAAAATTCCGGTTGTCCACCAACTCTCAGACATGGCAATCACCAACATGAATAATACTGAGAAACCTTTTTGGAATAAAACCTTACGACTAATAAGGGAAATCTGGCCGCCCGGAGATTCTGAAGAGCTTAAAGACAGGCTGCATCCGGAACTGACAAAGAGTGATCTTGTTATACTGCGGAAAAAAATAAATGCCTGTCTGGTCAGCCGCGGTGGTGAAGTTTCGGCCCGCTCCCGGGCAGCTGAACTGGGAAGATCCTATCTGAAACTCAACAACAAAGGTAAAAGACGATTTCTTGAACTTCTGGCAACAGAATTCGATGTTGACCATGATGCGATTAATATCGCCCTGGAACGACATCAACGGGTAGATGATCCAGCAGAGTTACGAAAAGTTATTCAACAGTTAAGAAACCTGTTGGAGCCACCCCGCACAAAATTACTCCGCCAGTTCAACGAACTGCAGGAAGGTGTCAAGTTCCTTGTTGATCTGCGGTCGGATCTTATTCCCTGGGCGAAAACAGATCCTGCATTACAGTCTCTGGATCAGGATGTATACCGTCTCCTGGTTTCCTGGTTTGATATCGGTTTCCTTGACCTCAGGCGCATCACCTGGAATACCCCTGCAGCAATACTGGAAAAAATGATAGAGTATGAAGCTGTACACGCAATTTCGTCCCTGCGCGACCTTAAAAACAGATTGCTGGATGATCGTCGATGTTATGCCTTCTTCCATCCTCGAATGGTCAATGAACCGCTAATCTTTGTTGAGGTTGCTCTGGTAAATGGTATCTCAGGAAATGTTCTTGATCTCCTTGATGTGGACGCTCCTTTAGGCGACCCGCAAAAAGCCGACACTGCAATATTTTATTCAATTTCCAATTGCCAGGCAGGTCTTGCAGGGGTAAGTTTTGGTAATTTTTTAATAAAACGGGTCGTCGCTGATCTGGCCGCCAAATATCCCAACCTTAAAACTTTTTCTACCCTCTCTCCGATTCCCGGTCTGCTTAAATGGGCAAACAGCACTGCCGATCCTATTGAGCTCTCCGAGCAGGAAAGCAAGGCCCTGGCAATAGTCACAGGGCAAAAAGATCCTCAAAGAGTACTTCAAGATATTCTTCAATCCCCCCATGAACATCCGGAGATAGATATCAAAAAAGAGCTTGAAGATGTTCTCAAACGTCTCTGTGCCCGCTATCTGCTGGAGGCAAAACGCGGACAACAAGCCTATGACAGGGTTGCTCATTTTCACCTTTCCAATGGAGCACAGATAGAACGCATCAACTGGGCTGGCGACCTTTCTCCCGCTGGTGTTCGCCAATCTGCGGGGATTATGGTGAATTACCTCTATGACCTATCCCATATTGAGAATAATCACGAATTGTACACTGGACAGGGAAAGATAAAAACTTCGACTGTTGTCCGTAGATTGCTGAAAAAGTGAAACTATTATTCACCCAGAGTCGTTTTTTATGATTTGTTCAAACAGCACAAACCAGGTTGTCGAAGTCGTTGAAACTTTTTTGTTTATATTTGTAAGATTTCGGTTGGAAACAACTACAATTTAGTTTTTTGCCTGTTCCTCTACTATGCCGAGAATTATTCCTGTACGACTTCTCTCATCCGTTTCTTTTCCCATCTCATCTTCATCCCGGCCAAAGGTTTCAAGGAAAAGACTGCCCGGGTTAACAGAGGGCAGGAAATAGAGGGAAAGGGTGCAGCGGGAGTTTTCTGCAGCGGGGTAGTGCTGCTCAAGCAGAGTGGCCCAGTCGCAGTCTGCGCCGTTCAGGGAGGACCTGTCCTCTTCATTTATTGATTCCGGGTTTTCCAGCAGCCTGTGGATAGCCGCAATAAAGTCGGAAGCAGCATTTCTAAATGCTGTCCGCTGCTCTGCAAAAGTGTTATTTGTACGACCACCCGGCAGCGATAAGGACACTATTTTTTGGGGCTGTTCATCGTGCACTGATTCATAGTGTTCGCTGAGAAGGTCAAAAGCATCACGGCTGATTGTGATAAAAATTGAAGATGCGATCGGATTACTGCCCAGTCCAAACAGACGGCTCCAGGCCTTGAGGCGCAGTCGCAGCTGTCCCTCTGTTTTTTCACTGTTTGCAGTAATGCTCTTACCCGGGGAAAATGGCTGTTCGTTGTCTTTGCGCAATTCATCAAGTAATCCCTTCTCCCTGACAGATATTCGTTCCAGGTTTTCCTGCAGATTCTTCTGCTCCCGGTCAAATATTTCGCCGAGTTTGAGCAGCAGTCTTGCCTGCCAGAGGAGCATGACACGTTGTTCGTCCTTTTCCTCTTGAATGCCGCTCTGCTTGAGCAGGGTACTGATGATGGAAGTTTTGGTCTCTGTTTTTCCGCTGTTGCCGAGTCCTGCCAGAGAAAGATGACTGATCTGGCCTGCATAGTCGTCGCGCCGGTGCTGCAGGTCGTGGACAAGACGTGCGAAACGGTCCCGATTATCATGCAGCGGAGCAGGGCAGTCAAAGCGGACAAGATCCTGATCAATCATCTCCCGGCAGAGAGGTGAGAGTTCAGCGGCAGCAGGGGCATCATTTTCGACCGGTCTTAGGTAGACAACCTGTTCGAAAACCTGTACAAGTGGAAACAGTACTTCGGCCCTTGGCATTGTGTCCGGGAAAATACAAACAAATGTTTTATTTTTTTTATTATTCATATGCAGACATTACGTGAAAAGATAACCTTTGTCTTAACCGGGCTGGCATACCTGGTCTTTCATCTTGGTACGAATTCAACGGTTGACAACATAACGTTGGGTTCTGTGATTGCCGGCACCATAGAACAGTTGTTGACCACAGCTCCGTACTGTATCGGATTTACCTTTGTACTGGTAGCTATAATTCGTTATATGCACAAAGGCAAGCGGCCCCCCTGGGATAGGATTGCCCGGATTTTTTTTACCATCGGTATCCTTTTTGGATTTTACTTCAACCTGTACAACTCCGGCTATCGGGCTGAGGAGGAGCGTAAAAAGTCAGAAGGAAAACCGGTTAGCGTATCAGAGTCCTTCCGGCATGATAACCCGAAGTTGCCGTTGTATTGGGCATGAGTATTCCCTCCGGACCGATCATGGTGCCGGGGTTGGTTACTGAATTACAGCCGGTCTGGACCCGGTCTCCCAGGATTGCTCCGAATTTGTGCAGGCCGCTGTCTATGAGACCGTTTTTTGTCCTTATCTGGACATTGCCTGCCAGGAAACGGAGGTTGGCAAATTTGGTGCCCGCTCCCAGGTTGGCATCATTGCCCAGGATGGAGTCGCCAAGATAGGCAAAATGGCCGGCCTTGGCATCGTTTAAGAAAATGGAATGTTTGACCTCCGTGGTATGCCCCACCACGCATCGTTTCCCCACCAGGCAGTAACCGCGCAGGTAGGCGCTCTGACGTACTTCGCTCTGGTCGCCGATGATTGCCGGTTCCTTGATCAGTGCTCCGGATTCGATCAGCACCCCTTTACCGAGCCGGATCCTGTTACCTGTGATGACGACCCCGGCCATGATCACCGAGGCGCCTGTCAGTTCTTTTCCATCCCGCTCTACCAGCAGTTTTCCCTTGGTGGCATCACCGTAGTGTATGGTGCAGTTGACTGCGTCCTGCAATCTTCCTTCATGGAAGATCAAGGGGTGGGTCAGCGGCACACCGTTTTCCAGGCTCTCATGATCAAACGGTCCGTATACGGCACTATCCATATAGGATTTCAAGTTTTTTAATCCTTCCCAGGCGTAATCGGTATCTGCAAACACATCCTTGAAGGACACGTCAGTCAGATCAAAAAAAGAAGCAGCATCAAGCATCTATAACTCCTTGTTTGATAGGGAATAGGTCAAAAAATCACCAGCGCCCTTATCTGCACGCGCTCAACCCCCTGCAGGTAAGCGAGGTCCGAGACTCCGATATACAGAAGGGTATAATTGAAGGGTTTGATCACGCACAGCTAAGGACACTGGTCAATTTTTACAGTTTAGAGGTTTAACCCAACTTGGTTGCGGCTTGGTGAATTGCAACGCATAGGGAAGAGGGAAGAGCAGCTTGGTTGTACTATTTGCCGCTAAGCTATCTATTCCTTTTCCTTTTTTCCTGTTCACTTTCTTGTGTAAGAAAGATAAACGGTTCTCCTGTTTTTTGCACCCTGTTTCAGCCCTTATCTTGACTTCATTTACGGTCATGTTTACCTTCTTGCAACCAACCAAGTATTATCCAGTCCCGGGGTATATTGATCTGATGCTGTGATGTCCCTGTAACGGACTGATTTCAGGAGGATAAAAGTGGAATTTGATGATTCGTTGTCCGCCAGTATGGACGATTTTGCAGAAAATACTCAGGATCTGGATATTCCTGAGGAACTTCCCATGATGGCAGTCCGGGATGTGGTGGTTTTTAATTATATGATTATCCCGCTGTTCGTAGGTAGATCCGGATCCATTTCAGCGGTCAACGATGCCATGAGCGGTGACAAGTTGCTCATGCTGGTCACTCAGAAGGACGCAACCAAGGATGATCCGGATCCGGAAGATGTGTACCAGGTGGGTATGGTCTCCATGATCATGCGCAGCTTGAAACTGCCCGATGGCAGGCTTAAAGTACTGGTCCAGGCTTTGTCCAAAGCCCAGATCAGGGCGTATCGGCAGAAGGATCCTCATTTCCGGGTTGAAATTGACTTGCTGGAAGAGCAGGAAATCGAGGTCATCACGGTTGAGACCGAAGCGTTGATGCGTACGGTTCGGGAGCAGACCGAGAAGATCATGTCTCTGCGCGGGATCCTTTCCGCTGACCTGATGATGATCATCAATAATATTGAGGAACCGGGCAGGCTTGCCGACCTGGTTGGCTCCAATCTGCGCCTCAAGATTTCCGAGTCCCAGCAGATCCTGGAAACGACGGATCCGGTGGAGCGGCTTCGCCTGGTCGCGGACCTGCTCAATAAAGAGCTTGAGGTCTCTACCGTACAGGCCAAGATTCAGTCCGATGCCAAGGAAGAGATGTCACGTTCCCAGCGTGAGTATTACCTGCGTGAGCAGATGCAGGCCCTGAAAAAGGAATTGGGCGACGAAGATACCTATGGCGCGGAACTTGATGGTCTGCGTAAGAAGCTCAAGAAGAAAAAAATGCCCAAGTATGCTCGTAAAGAGGCACGCAAGGAGCTGAAACGTCTGGACATGATGCACCCGGATGCCTCTGAAGCCAATATTATCCGGACCTATATTGAATGGATCCTTGACCTGCCGTGGAAAAAATCCTCAAAGGATCTGTTGGACCTTAAACGTGCTGCAGAGGTGCTTGATGAGGATCATTACGGCCTGGAAAAGGTGAAAGAACGTATCCTGGAATTTTTGGCTGTGCGTAAACTGAACCGGGATACCAAGGGACCTATTCTCTGTTTTGTCGGACCTCCCGGCGTAGGAAAGACCTCACTTGGTCAGGCTGTTGCCCGGGCCATGGGGCGTAAGTTCTACCGCTTGTCTTTGGGCGGCATGCGTGATGAGGCCGAGATTCGTGGTCATCGGCGCACCTATATTGGAGCCATGCCCGGACGTATCCTGCAGGGTTTGAAAAATGTGAAGTCACGTAACCCTGTATTCATGATGGATGAGGTCGACAAGATTGGTGCCGATTACCGGGGTGATCCATCATCCGCCCTGTTGGAAGTGCTTGATCCGGAACAGAATTCAACATTCTCTGATCATTACATGAACATGCCTTTTGACCTTTCCAAGGTTATGTTCATTACCACGGCCAACCGCAGTGATACTATTCCCGGACCGCTCATGGACCGGATGGAGGTTATCAGGCTTGCAGGCTATACCTTGGAAGAGAAGATGATCATTGGACGCAGGTATCTTCTTCCCAGGCAGATTATGGAGAACGGCATCAAGCCAAGCCGGATCAAGCTTGATGATAAGACCCTGCAGATGATCGTTTCCAATTATACCCACGAGGCCGGTGTTCGGAACCTTGAGCGGGAACTGGGCAAGATCTGTCGTAAACTGGCTCGTAAGATTGCCGAAGGCGGTAAGGGTCCGTATACGATATCTAAAAATACGCTGGAAAAATATCTTGGACCACCCAGGTTTATTCCCGATGCGGAACTTGACACCCTGATGCAGCCCGGCCTGGTGGTTGGTCTTGCCTGGACAGAGGTAGGCGGAGAACTGCTGCACATCGAGACCTCGATCCTGCCCGGCAAGGGCAAGCTGATTCTTACCGGCCAGCTCGGGGATGTGATGAAAGAATCTGCCCAGGCAGCCTTGACCTATTGTCGCAGCCGATCCAAACAGCTTGGTGTGAAAGATGATTATTTTGATACCATTGATATCCATATCCATGTTCCTGCCGGTGCCATTCCCAAGGATGGTCCTTCGGCTGGTATCACCATGACCACGGCCCTCTATTCGGCCATTGTGGAAAAGACGGTGAAAAAAGGTGTGGCCATGACAGGAGAGGTGACTCTGCGCGGCCGGGTCCTGCCCATCGGCGGTCTCAAGGAAAAGGCACTTGCCGCCCTGCGGGCCGGGATAGACAAGATCATTATTCCCCATGAGAACGAGAAGGATCTGGTCGAGATTCCTGAAGAGTTGCGCAAGAAGATCACCTTTTATCCGGTTAAGCATATGGATGAAGTGATTGAGCTTGCTCTGGGGAGTTACAAGAACAAGAAGCCTGCCCTCAAGAAGAGCGGTTCCCGTAAGAAAAAATAGACAAACCCAGTCTGCTGTAAGAAAGACAATATGCTTTCAGCCGGGTACTGTAATTGTGCCCGGCTTTGTTTTAACTACGGATGAACACAGACTGTTTTATGTCTGAATGATCCGTATCCATCCGTAGTTCTGAAATGTTCAAACGACGTTATCCTCCCATGCGTACATTTTTTTTTCGTGCTTTTGTTCTCATCCTCTGTGTCGCGGTCAATGCAGCTGCCTGGTTCGGCCTGTATGTGTATATGCCGGTTCCCGGAGATGATGAGGTCACTGTTGATATTCCCAAAGGTGCCGGAGTTCGCCGGATAAAAGAGATCCTTGGCGAGCAGGGCGTTATCCGTGATGATTTTCGTTTCCTGCTCCTGGCTCGACTGGTAAAAGAGGGAAAACGGCTAAGGGCCGGTGAGTTTCTGGTTCCTCTGGGACTGACGCCGCTGCAGGTACTTCGTTTTCTGGATTCGGCACGACCGGTTCAGTACCTGGTCATGGTGCCGGAGGGGAGGACCATGGAGCAAATTGCGGAGATTTTTGCCGGCGACCATTGGGTTGATCCGGAAAAATTTCTTCAACTCTGCCGGGATCAAATGTTTATTCAGGGCTTGGGCATTACGGCCGAAACCCTTGAAGGATACCTGTTTCCTGAAACATACACACTGGTTCGCGGTGAGGTGGATGAAAAATCTCTTATAACAACCATGGTGAAACGTTTTATGACGGTCTGGAACGGGCTGGACAAACCTGAAGATTTGCAGCTGGAACGTCACCAGTTAGTAACCCTGGCATCAATCGTGGAAAAAGAAACAGGCTCCGCCGGTGAGCGCACCGTGATAGCAGGTGTTTTTTATAACCGCTTGCAGAAGGGTATGCGGCTGCAGTCCGATCCTACTACCATCTACGGTCTGAAACATTTTAACGGCAACCTGACCCGGGCGGATCTAAAAAAAGAGACGCCTTATAATACGTACGTTATTGCCGGTCTGCCTCCCGGACCAATCTGTAATCCAGGTCGTGCTGCCCTGGAAGCGGTTCTGCATCCGGATGAGGTTCCTTACTACTATTTTGTATCTAAAAATAACGGAAGCCATTTTTTTTCGGCTACCTTAAAAGAGCATAATCGGGCCGTTTATACATACCAGAAAAGTCGGCAGAAGAAGAAAAAGCAGCGGAAATAACATTTTTCGTAGAGAGGTCTTATTTTTCTATGTTTTTCTTATCTCGTCTGGTATAGAGCAAAATATCTATAAAATGTGCAGGAATGATAAGGGTTTTACAGCCGGCAGGCTTTGTATGCATGTCTATTTATTCCTTCTCAAAGCTGCACGCGCAAGTCAAAGGAGTACCGGGTACAATGTTGCAAGGAACAGTTAAGTGGTTTAATGAGTCAAAGGGTTTTGGTTTCATCGAACAGGAAGAGGGGAAAGATATTTTTGTCCATTATTCCGCAATCCAGGGCAACGGTTTCAAGACCCTGAACGAGGGTGATAAAGTTGAGTTTGAGGTGGTTGACGGTCCCAAGGGGCCGGCCGCTGCCAATGTAAACAAGGTCTGATTTGATTTTTCGGTTTCAGACCGGCAAAATTAAATAGATTTTTTAAAAAGGACATCTTCATGATGTCCTTTTTTATTTTCCCCCTTCTGCTCTCTTCCCATGCAAGCCAAAATTGTTTACAGTGCTGACAAATGACCGTTTTTTGTAAGCACTTTCTTGCCGTTGTGGCGATTCTTTTTGCCTTGTTGACTCAGTGAAAATTGCACTTGCACAAACAAATCCCGTTATTGGTGATTTTGATCATAATGTCCGGCTGGTAACCGATCGGATCAAAACCGCTGTGCAGGCCGGCTGTGAGCTGGTACTGTTCCCGGAGCTTTCTCTTTGCGGTTATCCTCCCCAGGATCTTTTGCAGCGCTCCTCTTTTATCAAAGCACATGATCAAGCTCTGGACGGGCTCATCAAAACAATAGGAGATATTGGAGTTGTGCTTGGTGCCCTGGAGCAGAGGCAAGGTTCGGGTAAACCTCTATATAATTCTGCTCTGCTCATACACAGAGGCAAGGTCATCCATCGGGCACGCAAACAGTTACTGCCCACCTATGATGTCTTTGACGAGAGCCGCTATTTTGAGTCCGGCGGTTTTTCCATGCCGTTTACTTTCCATGGTCTGTCTCTGGGATTAACGGTCTGCGAGGATATCTGGCACGAGTCCATGCACTACTCAGTTGATCCGGTGGCTTGCCTGACGCGGGACAATGACGAACTGGATATTCTGATTAATATTTCCGCCTCCCCCTACTCTCACGGAAAACTTGGCGAGCGTAACCGGCTGTTTGGATCCCTGTGCCGTGAGAACGATCTGCCCCTGCTTTATGTAAACCAGGCAGGTGGGCAGGATTCTCTGGTCTTTGACGGTCATTCCATGGCTGTCAACCAAAGGGGAGAGATAGTTGCAGTGGCTGCCGGTTTCAGCGAAGATATGTTGATTGTTGATTCGGCGGATTTGTTAAGGAGTACTGCCGGTACTGAAGCGCCCGAAGATTCCATTGCCCAGGTGCAGCATGCATTGGTTCTCGGTATGCGTGATTACCTGCATAAAACAGGATTTGAGCAGGCTGTGCTCGGCCTGTCCGGAGGCATTGATTCTGCAGTGACCGCCGTTCTTGCCGTCCTTGCTCTTGGCCCGGAAAATGTTCTTTGCCTGGCCCTTCCCTCGCCATACACTTCGCAGATGTCTATTGATGATGCCCGGGAACTGGCTGAAAATCTGGGCTGCGGCTTTGAAATAATCCCCATTTCTGGAGCCATGGAGGCTTATCATGAATCCCTGGTTCCGTTTTTTAAGGGTTTGGCTGAAGACGTAACTGAACAGAATATCCAGGCCCGAATTCGTGGCAACCTGCTCATGGCCCTGTCAAATAAATTCGGCAGTCTGGTGCTTGCAACCGGCAATAAATCCGAAATGGCAGTGGGCTACTGCACCCTGTACGGTGATATGAGTGGTGGATTGGCCGCGCTGGCCGATGTGCCCAAGGTTATGGTCTATGATCTGGCCCGCTGGATGAACAGGGAGAAAGAGATCATTCCGGATCGAATTATTACCCGTCCACCCACGGCTGAGCTCAAAGAAGACCAGTGCGACCAGGATGATCTGCCCTCTTACGAGGTGCTGGATCCGATCCTGGCGGCCTATCTTGAAGAGCACTTAAGCGTTGATGAGATTACCGCCCGTGGTTTTAAAAGGCGAGTTGTAGAAGACATTATTCATCGTATCCGTATCAACGAACATAAACGTAAACAGGCACCGTTGGGCTTGAAGGTTACGTCAAAGGCCTTTGGGCATGGGCGGCGCTACCCTATTGTGCAGGGGTTTAAGGGATAGGTAAAAGGTATCAGGTATCAGCGATCAGCTATTAGGGACGATGAGAAATTTTAAAGAGCTGCAGGTATGGCAAAAATCTCACCTGGTTGTGATAGAGATATATCGTATCACAAAGGCGTTCCCCTCTGATGAGCGTTTCGGTCTTGTCTCTCAGATTAGGCGTTCAGCTGCATCTGTTCCAGCAAATATTGCCGAGGGATGCGTGAGAAAAGGCGATCGTGATTTTTCTCGTTTTTTGAGCATTGCCGCCGGATCAGCAAGTGAAACCCAATACCATCTTC
This sequence comes from Thermodesulfobacteriota bacterium, assembly GCA_034660835.1. Taxonomy (GTDB): domain Bacteria; phylum Desulfobacterota; class Desulfobulbia; order Desulfobulbales; family Desulfobulbaceae; genus Desulfobulbus_C. Next base: position 4,313 of record JAYEKB010000149.1, on the reverse strand, counting down.
TTCTTTCTCACGAGTTAAAATTTCTTGGAAAAAATGATTATATGGAGATTGATCGACAAATAAAAGAGGTGAAAAGGATGCTCTACGGTTTTATGAAAAGGCTGACACCTGACACCTGATACCTTCCTCCCATGAAACCACCCCGTAAACTCATAGCCGCCCTCATCTGGCTGCCATTCATCCTCCTGCTCATCGGCTACCTCGTATTCCGTGAGCAGACAACCAAACGACCTGAACAGATTGAGGTTACCACGGCAGGTTTTGTCGAGATGTGTCTGTCCTGTCACAAGGATGAAAAATTAGACACTGCGCATGACGGGCAGGTGGTGGGCTGCTCGCCCTGTCATCTTGGTGATGCCATGGAAATTGACAAGGACAAGGCACACAAGGGAATTGTGATTAATCCGGGAGATCTGCGGGTGGTGGAAAAAACCTGCGGCGTGGAGGGGTGCCATCCTGCAGATGTACAGAAAGTGAAAAATTCGCTGATGGCAACCAATCGGGGTATTCTGTCAACCCTGCTCTATTACTGGGGTGAACGGGATACTCAAAATGCTGAGATTACGGTCGAGCAGCTGCTTGAAACCGGCGAAACTTCGCTTGCTCTGGATTATTTCCGTAAGCTCTGTGCAACCTGTCATCTCTGGAAACAGAAAAACGATCTGCCCGGTGCCCCTGAATTTTTTAATGAAAAGGGCGGTGGCTGCTCAGCCTGTCATTACATCCTGCCCGAAGGCACGGAGCGAACCACTGTTACTTCTTTTGAAGAACAGGAAACTGAACAAGAGATCAGTGAAGCTGATACGAAGAAAAAGGAAAAAAAACCTCATCCCCTGATAGTTAAAAAAGTTCCCGATGAAAACTGTATCCGCTGTCACAACCGTTCAGGCCGTATCGGCATTTCCTATACCGGTATTTTTGAGGCAGAGGGCTACGGTACGCCGTATGAAAAGGGTGAACTCTCTTCCAACCGTCTGCCCGGCGACCGTTTTTATCTTAAACTTGCCGATGATATTCACCATGCAAAAGGTATGGCCTGTATCGACTGCCATACCCGGGACGAGATCATGGGTGACGGTACTCAGTACGCCCATTACGAGGAGCAGCTGGAGATCAGCTGTGAGGGTTGTCATTCAAGTGCACCCGGCATGACCCGTAAGGGCAAGAAAATAACCAATATCGAGAGGGGGAAAGAAGAAGGAAAATTTGTCCTTGTCGGCCGTAATGACGGCAAGCTCCATCCCCTGAACATGCCCAAGAAAGATGCCTGCACCTATGAAGGGCACAAACGGGTGACCTGCGAGGCCTGTCATTCGACCTGGGTTCCGCAGTGTTATGGCTGTCATGCCAAACGGGATGCCAGTGAAACCCATCTCGATAAACTTACTCTGGAAGAAACCCCCGGCTGGTGGGAAGAGGGCAGATCCTACATTCGCTATGAAAAACCAATGCTCGGGGTCTGGGGTGATGAGGTGGTGATTGTCACGCCCGGCTGTCAGGATGTAGTGACCCTGATTGACGAGGATGGCAATATTGAGGGCGGCTTCAATCGTTTCACCATGGCAGCCATTAACCCGCATACCACCCAGTTAAAGGGTAGAAGCTGCGAGGACTGCCATACTTCCCCCAAAACAATCGGCCTGGGCGAAGGCACAGTGGTCAAGAAAGACGGTGAATGGGAATTTTTTCCGGTAAACCAGGGCGTGGATACCCTGAAAGGCAGGACAGTAGGCTTTGACAGCTTTGTCTCTATTGACGGCAAACAGCTTCAACACGGATCCCGTGACAACCTTCGGCCCTTTAACGGTGATGAACTCAAACGTATCCTGCGTGTGGGGCTCTGTCTTAAATGCCACCGTGACTATAACGATCCCGCCTACAGGGACTATAATCCCAAGCGGCCCTGTCCGGTGTACAGAGAACCGTAATCATGTAGTTGTTCAGGCTCGATCGGACATCTTTGTTGATTAGATAAGTATAACAATTGGATTTTAAAAGAAAAAAATACATAAAATATAATTTGTTCTCTACGGCTTTGATTTTCTAACCGGGTGGAATATTGTGATTATAGTATTACGATGGTCTCGCCAATCAGTTGTAAGCCTTATCCTGTTAGTGGTTCTCTGTGGGATAGGAGCCTCGATATTATGGGTTCACGAGCAAAACAATCGGTCGGCTTTCAGCACATATTCACTTCCCGAGAGCTCACAATTCTCTTTCGATTCGTTAGAGCTTATACCCGGCGCTTCTCTCAACCTTCCCGCCAATTTTGATTTTTCCGGCAAACGGGAGCAGTACAACTCTGCCACCCTCTATGAAAAGATAAACGGTAAAGCGCCACTTTATCTTGAGGCAGGATTCTCCACTCTGTCAACCCAGCGCTTCATGCATCGGCAAAATCCATCTCTTTGGTTTGAACTTTTCGTGTATGATATGGGCACAGCACTGAATGCATTTTCCGTGTACAGCAACCAGAAAAGACCAGGAGCAACAGTTATTTCTTCTCTTGAGCCGAACGATCACTATAAGACGGAAAACGGGCTCTACCTGAGTCATGGCACCTATTATATCGAATGTATCGGTTCCACAACCTCAGCCCTGCTCGATGAGGCCATGATCGCAACCGGACAGGACCTGCTGTCGGCTGATCCAGGGAGCGGAGCAACCATCACTGAACTACAGCTTTTTCCCGACGAAAACCTTGTGCCGGGCAGTTTCAAGCTTATCCTGAACAATGCATTTGGCTCAGAGGCGTTACACAATACCTTCATCGCCAAATACCGGCTGAATGACCAGCTCGTTACAGCCTTTATCAGTACACAAGACAGCCCGGGGGAGGCAATACAGGCAGCCGAAAGCTATTATCAATTTCTTCTTGATAGTGAAGGAGCTCCCGATAACAGTGTGAACTCAATGCAGCTTGTTGATCTCTATGGTCTGGTGGAAATTGTTTTTGCTGTCGGGCCGTATGTTGCCGGAATCCATGAAGGAGAGAGCCGCATCGATGCCCTGGAAATTGGCGGGCGACTCAGGGCATCGATAATCAAGGTTAATAAACAGTAATCCGGGCATGATTTGAAAACAACAAGGTTTGACAGAAGAGCGTTTCTTGCCAAAACCGGAAAGGCCGGAGTTGCAATAACTGCAGCCACGGCAGGATCCCTGCTTCTTTTCGATTCAGAACCTCCTCTTCCTGGTCTCACGCAAGAGACTATCACCGGATTACCTGACTTCAGCGTGCCCCATGGCGCCGGCAACACGCTCAGTATCGCTCATGGCAGGGATAGAAAAAAGACCGTCAACACGGCGCTCAAACTCCTTGGCGGTATTGAACGGTTCATTAAACCAGGCGAAACCGTTGCCATTAAACCCAACGTGGCCTTTGCCACACCTCCCATACTGGGAGCAACAACAAACAACGAGCTTGTGGCGGAGGTTGTTCGGCTCTGCTATCGTCAAGGACGGGCAAAAAAAGTTATTGTTCTGGACAATCCCATAAACGACCCGGCCAGCTGCTTCGCTTTAAGCGGCATCGGGCAGGCTGCAGAATCAGCAGGTGCCAGGATTGTCATGCCCAGAGAGAATCTTTTTGCTGAGATGACACTGGCCGGAGGAAAGCTGATACGAAACTGGCCTGTTTTCCTTGTTCCTTTTGAGAACGTTGACAAATTGATCGGCATAGCCCCTGTCAAACATCACAGCCGTAGCGGCGCCTCCATGACAATGAAGAACTGGTACGGTCTTCTCGGTGGGCGTCGAAATATATTTCACCAGGATATCAACACCATTATCAGTGAACTGGCAAGGATGGTCACCCCCACTTTTGTTATCCTTGACGGCACCGATGTCATGATGAGCAACGGCCCTACAGGTGGATCGATTTCCGATCTGCGGCAGACCGACACGGTAATCGTCAGTTGTGATCAGGTTGCCGCTGATGCCTATGGTGCATCCCTACTCGGTATGAAGGTCAGGGATCTTCCTTACCTGGCCCTGGCGGAAAAAGCCGGACTGGGGACCAGCGATTACACTTCTCTTCAACCAATAACTGCACCCGCCTGAACCCCATGAAGATCGTTCAGACAAGGAGAATAAGTCAGGGCTTCTTTTTTTGCCTTTTTGTCTGGTTTTGTCTGGTTTCCACTCTCGGGGCCAGATTCTTCCAGATTCAGGGCTGGCCGGTAAACTGGTTTCTTCAGCTTGATCCCCTGGTGGCCCTGGCAACAGTCTTAACCACCCACACCCTGTACAAAGGGCTGCTCTGGGCTCTGGCAACCTTCATCCTGACTGTCCTGTTCGGGCGGTTTTTCTGT
>JAYEKB010000148.1:0-3778 GCA_034660835.1 Thermodesulfobacteriota bacterium | reverse complement strand
ATTCTAAAAGGACCGTCCGGTTGCGGCAAAACCCTGATACTGGTCCATAAGGCTCTCTTTTTGTTACGCTACAATCCTGCTGTTACCTCTATTCTCTTTGTCTGCTTCAATATCACACTAGTTCGCTATATCAAACGGATGCTTGCCGGAAAACAGGTTCCCATGGGCGAGAACGGCGTTGAAGTGGTACACTTTTATGAACTGTGTGATCGAATCACCGGGGATAAAGTTGATTATGAAGGGCAGGACCAGGATTATTATCAAATCGTTCTCGATGATACGATTGAGGCCAGTAAGAGGTATCGGAAATACGATGCGATTTTGATCGATGAGGGGCAGGATTTTTCAGACGATATGTTTAAAGTCGTCATGAACCTGCTAAATTCCGCCACAGATATTTTGACCATTGCCCTGGATGAAAAGCAGAATATTTACTCCAGAACCCGCAACTGGAAAGAGCTTGGTATTCATGCAAGAGGTCGAACTCACACCATCAAATACATTTACCGCAGCACCAAAGAGTTAACGGAGTTTTCCGCACGTTTTTCAGCGGGTGCTGAAGTAGTTCCAGCATCAGGCCTACCGCGACAGAATGCGTTGTTCCCTGGTTATTTTGATTATCACGGGCCAAAACCTGCCATTGATAGGTACGCAACACTGGATGAACTGCTGAATCGTATCGCTGATGAAGTCAACCTGATTGTTACAGAAAAACAATACCCGTTATCCGAGATTGCTATCCTGTATACTAAGAGCAAGGTGGTCGGCCATGAGGAAGGCAGTCTGCCTGCAATGATAGGCCAGGTTTTGGATAACCGGGGTATTCTCTATGACTGGGTGTCAGAGGACTACCGGGCTAAAAAGACCTATGATATCACTACGGACAGCGTCACAGTTTCAACTGTGCACAGTGTAAAGGGCTTTGACTACGCAGCGGTTTTTGTCGTTGGTCTTGATTTACTGGATCAAAGCCGTTGGACAGAGGAACAGATCAATCGTCTCACCTATGTCGCCATCACCAGGGCACGTTTTCGGCTATATCTTCCTTATATTACAGAAAATAATATTATTGAAAGTTTGATACAAGCAAAAGATATTTGAAATTGCTGAAAACGGAAAAAATACCATTCACGAGCAAAGCTGTCCGGTTAGAGCTTGGAAATGAAACGAATACACCTTATAATCATCTCATAAGGTGAGACGAATATTGAGTTAAGGTGAAATGTGAAAAAATATATCTGGCAACATTCCAATTGGCCTGAACTCTACTGGGACAATCAGGCCATTGCCTCTCTTGTCACAAAAAGCAGGCAAAAGCAGAGCTTCTTGCTTGGCGCAGCAAACATGCTGGGCTTTGATTTAAAACTTCAGGCCCAGGGGATAATCCTTGAAAAAGAAGTCATTGAAACTGCTGCAATTGAAGGAGAGACGCTTAATCCTGAAAGCGTTTGCTCTTCGGTTGCACGTCAATTGGGATTGCCGACCGCAGGGATGCGGGCACCGGATCGAAAGACGAATGGAATTGTAGAAGTACTCCTGGATGCGGCTAAACATTTCAACAAACCTCTCTCAGAGGAACGACTCAAGGGCTGGCATGCTGCTTTATTCCCGGACGGATATTCCGGGATTCATCAAATAGTTACAGGTGACTGGCGAAAGGGGAAAATGGAAATTGTCTCAGGCCCGGAAGGCAGACAAAGAGTACATTATAAAGCCCCTCCACCTGACGTTATTGCGAAGGAAATGAAAATATTTTTGCATTGGTTGAATACCAATAACAGTTCACGGGATAATGGTCTTACCAGGGCCGCACTTGCTCATTACTGGTTTGCCGCTATTCATCCTTTTGATGACGGCAATGGCCGGATTGCCAGGGCGCTGACTGACATGGCCCTGGCTCAGGATGAAAATACCTCTACCAGATTTTACAGTCTTTCCAACCAGATTATGAAAGAGCGGGATGACTACTATGATGTTTTGGAGAGATGTTCGAATGGATCAGGCGATATTACACGGTGGCAGGAATGGTTTTTAGGATGTTTTGAGCGGGCTGTTATCAGCTCACAGGAGCTTATCAACCGTGTTTTGGTGAAAGCCAGGTTCTGGCAGGAATTTGTAGAAACAGACCTTAATTCAAGACAGAAAAAAGTGCTAAACAGCCTGTTAGATATTGGGAAGGGTAATTTTGAGGGTAATTTGGCCGCCCGGAATTATCGATCTCTGGCAAAGACAACAAAAGCAACAGCTTCCCGTGATCTTGACGATCTCTTAAAAAAAGGTGCTTTAAGGCTTCTGGATGGTGCAGGCAGAAGCACCAGGTACGATTTGGTCTGGGAGAAGTTTGAAACAGGTGCGGTGCTTTAATAACGGGTTGTTATGGCTGCCATGACTGCTGAAGTGATAGAGCAATTTGCGCTGTTCACATAGTCTGCTTGAGAGGGATTTTCCCGGCAAGATACAGCGGGTAAAACTGCACTCTTTGTTCATGATCTATTTCGAATGGTTGTCCGTGGCGGATTATTTTTGAATGGCAGAAGGGTGATACTCATAATGTCGCCATTGTTGATTACCATTGAGGAGGACGTTATATGCTACCTAAATACAGATCCCCGACTCATCCTGGAGAAATGCTGCTTGAAGAATTTTTGAAACCATTAAATATAAGCCAGAGTACTTTAGCCAGGCATCTTGGCTGGCCCTATGCCCGTTTAAACGAAATTATTAACGGTAAAAGAGGTGTCACTGCCGCTTCAGCCCTTGATCTTGGTGAAGCACTGATGACCGGCCCTGAATTCTGGCTTAATCTCCAACGTGAGACTGGGACCTCTAGCACAGCAAACAGAAACATCATATGATTCAGCCCCTGCCTGATCTTGAAATTCAGGCTGTTATACAGTCTTGAAACATTATGTCGAATTCCCTGTCATGAATAGATTTCCTGTTGTTAGATTTGGTCAACAGGTTGTTGACCAATTACCTGATTTGAGAGAGACACCGTTTGTTCCGGGAAGGTAATGCCGGAAAAGTTAGCAAGAAATCTGCTGATGTACATAAACAGAAGTGAGAAATAAATGGCAAAAAAGAAGAAGAAAAAGAACAAGAAAAATATTGCCAAACGTCAGGCCAAGGCCGGACAGCGCAAAGCACAGAAGAAAAAACTGCGTCTGGTTAAAGCAAAACAGAAAAAGCAGCACCCACGATCTGATTATGATCAGATGTCGCCTGATTTTGACTATCTGCCCTTGGCTCCTGATACAGAAGCTCCTGCCGGTTTCCGGGCCGTTGATATGACCCAGGCGCTCATGGCGTTTGCCAAGACCATGGTCAAGCACCCGGATATAAAGGGTATAGACAGTATGGAAGACGCCATGAATCTGGCCATGCCCATTTGGAATTACACGATTGCCATTGAACAGGGTGAGGAAAACCAGAAGCTGAAATCAGAAATAATCAAGGCCTTGATGCCGGTCTGCAAGGTCGACAGGAAGGAGGCTGGGGTATTGGCGGATAAGATGGTGGCACGTAAGAATGAGATGTTTCCCCCGGATATCCAGCCCCATGGAACTATGGAGATGTTCATGCGTAAGGAGTTCAGCTATGTCATTACGCCGTTCAACTATGGGCGGCTCAAACTGAGTGATAAGCAGTTGCCCGCTGTTGGTGATGATTTGCAATTCCTCGATCTGCTGACGGCCCTGGATGAAACTAAGGGGAACTCAGAGGACTATGACGAGTGGCAGAAACAATATGAGGCCATGGAAGAGAAATGCGGGGAAGT
>JAYEKB010000147.1:0-3782 GCA_034660835.1 Thermodesulfobacteriota bacterium | reverse complement strand
ATGCGACCGCACCTGCTTTGTCGCTGCAGGAGCAGGCATAGGCAACTATCGGAGTCTGCGCTTACCTGCCTACTCCTGCGCTCAGCGCATCTGCAGCCGCCTCGACTTGTGAAATATGCGGGCTAATACCTAAAAAGGAGATGAAGGTGCAAGTCAATATGCATGAAGCAAAATCACAACTCTCAGCCCTTGGTAAAAAAGCGTGGGCAGGTGAACGAATTGTCATTGCCCGGGCCGGAGAACCTTATCTTGATCTACTTCCTCACAAAATTGAACAAAACCCACGAAAACCCGGGAGGTTCAAAGGAAAAATTAGAATGAGTAGTGATTTTACGGAAACCCCATCTGAGATTATCGAATCCTTTTATGGAGAGGAGGGGTGAGGCGGCTATTACTGGATACCCATATATTACTTTGGTGGCTGGGTAATGACCCTATACTTGGTTCGAAAACTCTTCAACTCATCAGTGATCCTCGAAATGAAGTTTTTATCAGCGCTGTAACAAACTGGGAAATTGCTATAAAAAAACAAATCGGTAAACTTGAGGCTCCAGATGATATTGACACCATTGTAGAGGACGAAGGATTCAGTAAATTAGTGATAACTCTTTATCATGGAGAAATTGCAGGTGGGCTTCCCATGTATCACACTGATCCTTTTGACCGAATGCTCATAGCCCAGGCTAAAACAATGGCATTACAGCTTGTTACCAATGACCGTGAGATTCAACAATATGATGTACATATTTTAAATCCTTTGAAATAGGATAATGGTGCGCTTACTATTGAGAGAGAAAAATCAAGAGCAGATGTGATTTCTTTTTTTTGCGTAAATTCAGCAAAATAAGACCATAACGAAGTCATTTTATATTGGAGGGACATGATGGACAGTGATAACTCAATTACCTTCTATAAATCAAGTATTTGACCACGCTGCATGCTGGTGGGCCGTGAGCTGACCAAACTACAGCAGGAATTCCCAACACTGGAGATCGAAAAGGTAGACATTCTGACCAATCCCGGCAGGACACTTAAAGATGGGGTGAAAATGATCCCAACCCTGAAAGCCGAAGGTAAGACATTGAGCGGAATTTTCCTCAGCTCTGCTCAGATCAGAACATTTGTAACAGGATTGTAACTGTTCAGCTGCACCCCACCTTCGTTCATTTAGAGCTTCTCGAGTAGCACAAGTACGCTTCGAATCTCTAAATGAACGAATCTGGAGCACATCTGAGCAGTTACAGTCGGCGGTTGTGCAAATTTCCAGCACCCACCTGAATAGTTACACAGGATTGTTAAAATCAATGAATGTAGTTAAGGGTTAACCAAATTGGTTGCTCCCGGTGAACTATCACAAAATTTCTTCCCAACACCCAGATGGCTGATCAAAAACATATAACCATAATTACCGATTCCAGCCTTTTGGAGCACGATACCGGTGGTGGCGAGCATCCGGAGGTGCCGGAGCGGCTGGAAGTCATTAAACACCGACTTGCAGAGGGCGTGCTGGCACCGTTGCTGGATTTTCAGCAACCACAACCGGCTACCCGTGAGCAGCTGCTTGCTTTTCACACCGAGGCCTGGTTGTTTCGCATGGAAGAGGAAGTATTATCCGGCCGGACCTATATAGATCATGTTGATAACCAGATCGGTTATGAATCCTTTACTATTGCCATGTTGTCGGCAGGCACCGGCATCACCGGCATTGACCTGCTGGAGGCGAACAGGGCAACAAATGTTTTCTGCCTCACCCGACCACCCGGTCATCATGCTGAACCCAATATGCCCCTTGGGTTTTGTTTTTTCAACAACTGTGTTGTCGCAGCCCGCCACTGGCAGTCTTGCGGTAAACAGCGGGTTTGCGTGTTTGATTTTGATGCCCATCACGGCAACGGAATTCAGACAGCCTTTGCAGAGGATGCAGATACGCTCTATATTTCTATTCACGAAGATCCATGTTTTAGTTATCCCGGTACCGGCTGTGCCGAAGAACATGGAACAGGAGAGGGCATGGACACGATTCTGAACCTGCCTTTACCCCCGGGTGCAGGAGATGCCCAGGTCCTTGACCTGCTTGACGATTCCATTCAAGCCATTGTTAACGATTTTGCCCCCCAGGCCCTTATCATAGCCGCAGGATTTGATGCGCATAGCAGTGATGATATGTCCGGACTCAACTATTCAACCGATTTATATAATCAGCTGGGCCGCAGGATAAAGAGCTGGGAGCAGCAGTTCTGCCCCGGTTCTCTTCTCTCAATCCTGGAAGGCGGCTATGAATTTGAAGCACTGGCCGATAGTGTTGAGGCCTATCTAACTGGACTTCTTGAGGAACCGTAACGGCAATGTTGTTCTGTAGGAGTCCAGTCCCCTGGGCGATTATGAGCAGAACTTCGAAGGCACACTATCGCCCAGGGGACTGGACTCCTACTACATGTTGTGCATGGTTTAGTAAACTGGATGCCCGCTATATTTTTAATCCGTCTTCTTTCCACAGGGTTGTGGAAAGTGCCGGATTTACCGTCCTGATACCGGACTGGAATGAGCAGGAGGAGAATATAAAAAATGCTGGATAAAATTTTTACTCCGGAATCTGTCGCTGTCATCGGTGCTTCCCGAACTCCGGGCAAGCTCGGCTATGATATTGTCTCCAATCTTAAGCAAATCGGATTTACCGGCTCGATTATCCCGGTAAATCCGGCTGGAGGTGAACTGTCAGGACTGCAGGTGTATAAAAGTCTGACCGACTATCCGGAAACTGTTGACCTGGTCATCATCGTTCTGCCTGCCCCACTTGTACTCCAGGCAGCAAAGGATGCTGTCCGGAAAAAAGCCGGGGGGGTTGTGGTTATCAGTGCCGGTTTCAGTGAGAGCGGGGAAGAGGGGCGCGAAGCAGAGCAGGAGCTTGTTAAGATTGTTACCGCCGGGGGTGGACGTCTGCTTGGCCCTAACTGTCTTGGCCTGATGAATACGGCAAACAACCTCAATGGTTTTTTTGCAGGCAGTATGCCGAAACAGGGTTCCATAGCTGTTTTTTCCCAATCCGCTACCCTGTGTATGACAATGCTGGAGATGGCTGCAAGAAGGAATCTTGGTCTGTCCAAGCTGGTATCTCTCGGCAACAAGGCGGACCTCTCCGAAGTCGATTTGCTTAAATTCCTGGCTCGTGACAAAGCAACATCCGTTATTGTCGGCTACCTGGAAGATATCAGTTCCGGCGACCGGTTTGTCAAGGCGGCTGAAGAGGCCGGCAACACAAAACCGGTTATTCTCCTCAAAGCCGGAACTACCGCAGCGGGCCGGAAGGCAGCTGCCGGCCATACCGGTGTACGGGTTGAGGAGGATACCGCTTATGGTGCCGCCTTTAAACGTTCCGGTGTCTGCCGTGCAGACAGCTTTGAGGCCCTGTACGACTATGCCACCGCCTTTGCCACCCAGCCGGTTATTAACGGCAACAGGATCCTGATTATCACCAATGCGGCCGGGCCCGGTATCATGGCTGCTGACGCCGTGGAAAGGGCGGGTATGGAGGTGGCTGTCCTTGATAGCAACAGCTCCACTGCCCTGCGCGCTGAATCACCCGCAGCTGCGTCTGCAGGCAATCCCATTGATGTACTCGGTAATGCTGATCCCGAGCGGTATGTTGCTGCTTTCACCGCTGCTCAGCAGGACGCCGCCGTGGACGGTATCCTGGTGCTGTTCACTCCCCAACTCATGACCAGACCTGCTGAGACGGCTCAGGCCATTGCCGACAACATGGACGGCAGCAAACCGGTGCTGGC
>JAYEKB010000146.1:0-3782 GCA_034660835.1 Thermodesulfobacteriota bacterium | reverse complement strand
GGGACCCGTCTCGGTAAACAGTAAGCCCCTTGCAGCCTAATTCAAATCCTAACAGATACGACAGACGAACATCGTCCGGGGTGGCACTGGACGGCAGGTTGATGGTTTTACTGATAGAGGAGTCAACACCGTTCAGCTGCAATATGCCCTGCATCCGAATATGTTCTTCCGGCTGTATATCCTGGGCGGTGCGGAAGATATCCTGCCATTTTTCAGGAATCTCATCAAGATCGACAACACTGCCGGTCTCAGCAACTTTTTCCAGCAAATCATCTGAATAGAAACCCTCCGCACGGGCCACGGTTTCAAAATGCTTGTTGACCATCAAGAAACGGTCGCCGTCCATAACATTTTTCTCCATGACTATTGAAAAATAAGGCTCACAGCCGGAGGCGCAGTCGGCAATCATGGAGACCGTACCCGTGGGCTGAATGGAGGTCAGGGCCGCATTGCGACGAGCCGGGTAATCATTTAACTGCGGGTCATAGGCGGGAAACGGACCCTTGCATTCAGCCAGCTCTACAGAAGATTTTTCCGCCTCCTGCCGGATAAAACGCATGACAGCGGCCGAAGCCTCTCTGCCCTTCTCAGCACCATATGGAAGTTGCATCTGGATAAGCATATCGTGCATGCCCATGATTCCGAGACCGATTTTTCTAGTTTTCTGGGTCATCTCGGCAATTTCAGGAATAGGAAACCGGTTGCAGTCTATGACATTATCCAGAAAACGAACAGCCAGTTTGACAGTACGGCCCAACCGCTCAAAATCAACCTCACCTTCACGTACATATTGTCCCAGGTTAATGGAACCCAGGTTACAGGACTCATACGGCAGCAGCCACTGCTCACCACAGGGATTGGTGGCCTCGAATTCCCCTAACTGGGGAGTTGAATTGGCACGGTTGGCGGCGTCAATAAAAAGCACCCCCGGCTCACCATTATGCCAGGCCAGGTTCACAATTTTGTCAAAAACAACCTTCGCCTGCAGAGTGTCAACGACCTTGCCGTTGGACGGGTCAACCAGGTCATATTCCTGGTCGGTCTTTACAGCCTCCATAAAGGCATCGGTGACGGCAACGGAAAAATTGAAATTGGTGAACCTGGTCTGATCCTGCTTGGCAGAAATAAATTCCATAATATCAGGGTGATCTACACGCAGAACTCCCATGTTGGCTCCACGTCTTTTCCCGCCCTGCTTAATAGTCTCGGTAGCGGCATCAAAAACAGCTGCAAAACTGAGCGGCCCGGATGCAACCCCCTGGGTGGACTGGACTGCTGAGTTTAATGGCCGCAGGCGGGAAAAGGAATAGCCGGTTCCACCTCCTGTTTTGTGCACCAGGGCGCCGTTACGGATGGAGGTAAAGATACCGTCCATGGAATCTTCCACGGGCAGGACAAAACAGGCAGATAACTGGCCGAGATCCGTACCCGCATTCATCAGACAGGGCGAATTGGGCAGGAAATCCAGGTGGTAGATCATGTTAAAAAAACTGTCACGCAGGGTCTCGTAATCTTCCATTTCACTGTCAACAGCAGCAACCGCATCAGATACCCGGCGGCAGAGTGACTCCCAATTCTCAAGTGGATTGCCGCCCCTGTCCTTGAGATAATAACGTCTGGCAAGTACGGTTTCAGCGGTGTCAGTCAGCTCCTGCATCGGCATATTCCTGGTCATATCTTTCCCCTATACAATATGTGCAAATGTTTCTCTTCCGGTCAATCCGACCAAGCTGATAAGAATACTAACAGCACCCCTGATCAAGCAGCCGTAAAACGTTATATCACAACATATGGTATCTTCTCAAGGAAAAAATACACAATATGTTGTATTCTTCTCGGTTTTCCAGAAAACAACAGAGTAACAGTAATTTCGTAAAAAAATCATTTGTCAGGCTGATTTCAGGGCCGATAAAAAATCAAGGCTTATATAACTACTCAGCTCTGAAAACAGATGCAGACAGCATCATCGGGATGTACTATTGTGGTTAAAAAAATAGTACACTTCAACCGTTGGTGATACCTGTGAATAAAAGCTGCCTCAGTTGTAAATATTACAAGATTCAAGACATCCTGACTGGATTCTGCAGGGTAGAAGCCCTTACCTCCGGGAACCGGGATGCGGAAAAGCCCAAGGTGCAGGCAGACAGCCGTTGTAAAAAATGGATAGATTGCGGCCAGACATATTTTATCCGGTTGGGCTGGATTAAAAATTTGGAGAAAGAATAAGGAAAAGGAAAAAAATTGGCGGCAGCCTATTCCCTGTTCCCTGTTCCCTTATATCTTGCCATAAACTGCCTGGTCTCTATGGCCCGGGCCAGGGTATGTTCATCTGCATACTTAATATCCATACCCATGGGAATTCCACAGGCCAGACGAGTCACCTTAACATCCATACCCGCTAAATGGTCGACAAGAAAAGAGGCGGTTGCCTCGCCGGGTACCGTGGAACTCGTCGCCAGCAGAATTTCCTCAATCTGAGATGTTCTGATCCGCTCAAAGAGTTCGCGAATCTTGAGCTCTTCCGGCCCGATTCCGTCCATGGGTGAGAGTACCCCGTGCAGGATGTGATAGACACCGCGAAAGGCAGCTGTTTTTTCAATGGCCATCAGGTCGCCCGGTTCTTCCACCACGCAGACAAGTCGTTCGTTGCGGCGGGCGTCACCGCAAATTACGCAGGGATCTGTCTCGGAAAAGGCGAAACAACGACTGCACAACCGAATACTACTATGAAGCTCAGCAAGACTCTCCGACAGAGCCTGTGCCTCGGTAGCCGGTCGGCGCAGCAGGTACAGGGCAAGACGGGTAGCAGTCTTACGGCCGATACCGGGCAGACGGATCAGGTCAGTAATCAACCGTTCAAGAGCTGGGGGTACAACCTGCATGGCAACTAACCCGTTTTTCCCATGAACATTTTGTTCATTTATTCATAATATTTTGAGTTTACAAGCAAATTGTATAATTTCGTGACAACATATTTACTCACAAAATGTTCCCCAAAGGCGAGCCGAGACAGCCGCATCTGCTTCGTCTCTAAGCGGGCAAGCATAGGAACAAACTATAGCTTACCCACTTGTTCCTCGCATATGCAGCTGTCTCGACCCGTGAGAAATACGGGTTAAAACATGCCCGGAATATTAAGTCCGCCGGTCAGCTTGGACATTTCGCCCTTGCCCAGCTCAGTTGCCTTGCGCACTCCATCATTAACTGCTGCCACAATCAGGTCCTGCAACATCTGTACTTCGTCAGGATTGACAATAGCCTCTTCAATGGCAAGCCCGATGAGCTCACCCCGTCCGTTCACAGTGGCGGTAACCATACCGCCTCCGGAAGTTCCGGTCACCATCTTTGTGCCCAGTTCCTCCTGGATGGTTGCCATCTTTTCCTGAAACTCTCTCGCCTGCTTCATCATATCTGAAATATTCATTTTACTATCCTAAGCTTAAGCTCAAGTTTATAAGTTACATTAGAAATCAGTGCCTTCACGTTGAAATTATGTCGTAAATAACAAATAATAAACTCGAATATCGGATATCGGATATCGAAATCCGAAACAAATTCGAATGATCAAAATTCAAATGACCAAAACAGCAACAGCTTCCGAGGCTGAAGGTTTTTAGGGGTGCTTCTTTTAATCTCTTGGAGTCTGGCGCTTACCTGCTAACCCGCATATTTCACAAGTCGAGGCGGCTGCAGATGCGCTGAGCGCAGGAGTAGGCAGGTAAGCGCAGACTCCGATAGTTGCCTATGCCTGCTCCTGCAGCGACAAAGCAGGTGCGGTCGCA
>JAYEKB010000145.1:10664-14957 GCA_034660835.1 Thermodesulfobacteriota bacterium | reverse complement strand
TGTTGCTGGTCTGGATAAGTACCGGCCGCGGTTACTTTGTCCAGCAGATTCGGGGGGTTGGTTTCGGGGCTGAAAGTGTCAGCAAGGTGACTACCCAGGCCGTGGTGATGTCTTCGATTTCAGTCCTTATTTTTGACTACCTACTGACTGCGGTATTGTTGTAAAGATGACTGCTGAAAACAACAATTCCGATCTGCCTGCAATCGAGTTTCACGATGTTGTCAAATCATTTGGAGAACGTAGTCGTCGACACACGGTGCTGCATGGGATCAGCTTTTCCGTTCCCCGTGGCAAGACAACGGTCATCGCCGGCGGCAGCGGTCAGGGCAAGAGTGTGACGCTCAAACTGGTGCTCGGCCTGCTCAGCCCGGACAGCGGCCGAATCCTGGTGGATGGTCAGGATGTCACCCGTTTGCGACGAAAAGAGCTTCGCCGCCTGCGGACCCGGTTCGGTGTACTCTTCCAGGGATCAGCTCTATTTGACTCCCTGTCCGTGTTTGAAAATGTTGCTCTGCCGCTCAGGGAGCGAACAAAATTCTCGGAAAAGGAGATCAGGCAGCAGGTTATGGCTACGCTTGAAGAGCTTGAGCTCTCCGGCCATGAAGAAAAATTTCCGGCCCAGCTCAGCGGCGGCATGAAAAAACGTGTCGGTCTGGCCCGGGCTTTGCAACTTGATCCTGAAATCGTCCTCTTTGACGAGCCTACTACCGGTCTTGATCCGGTCATGACCCAGGAGATCTACCAGCTCTTTGAGCGCATGCAGAAGGATCTTGGCTATACAGCAGTGATCGTCAGTCATGATATTCCCAAGGTCTTTGACCTGGCTGACCAGATTATCCTGCTTAACAGGGGAGAGGTGGATGTCTTTACCAGTGTTGAGCAGATCAGGGATTCAAAGAAACCTTATATCCGTGAGTTTGCTGAAATGACCATGGGTGAATTGTTTTAGATATCTTAGTTGTAAATTTCGTATTTTCCGGTTTATCCGGGTTAGGATGATGGGAGTGAATGTTAGATGAAAAATTCTCGGGTAGAGATTGTTGTTGGTATTTTTTTGGTACTTGGTTTTCTCGCCTTTGGCTGGCTTGCCATGCAACTGGGTGAGGTGACCTGGCTCAGCGGCAGCCGTACTTACTCGGTGTATGCTGATTTTGATAACATCTCCGGGGTAAAGTCCGGGGCGGAAGTCCAGATCGCCGGCGTTACCGTCGGATCGGTAACCGGGCTTGCCTTAAACGAATATGATCAGGCCAGGGCGGCACTGCAGCTGAACAGAGAAATTAAGCTGCCCAAAGATTCCATTGCCTCGGTCAAGTCGCAGGGCATTATCGGAGACAAGCTCATCCAGATCACCCTGGGCGGTGATGAGGAAAATTATGCAGAGGGTGACGTGATTGTGGACACTGAATCATCGGTTGATCTGGAGTCTTTGATCTCTAAATTTGCCTTTGGCGGCGTAAAATAGTTTTTTTTATGAAGATATTTCTACGATTATTCATAGTCACTGTCTGTCTCCTGTTGACATGCGGAGCGTTGATCCCCACTGCTGTGTCCATGGCAGCGGATGATGGTGTTGTTGATTTTCTCGATGACGAGTTCTACGAGAGTGAACTGGACTCGGTGCAGGTAGGTGATCCTCTCGAACCCTTTAACAGGGCAATGTTTAAGTTAAATGATTTCACCTATACCTGGGTTTTTAATCCTGTTGCCACCGGTTACAGCCATATAGTGCCTTGGGATATCCGTGCCGCTGTCGGAAATTTTTTCTACAACCTCCAGGAGCCTGTTCGTGTGGTCAATGCCTTGCTGCAGGCCAGGTTTTCCGATGCAGGAACTCTGCTCGTCAGGTTTGTAGTCAACACCACTGGAGGTGTTGCCGGGTTGGGCGATCCCGCCGGACGTGAACTCGGGTTTAAAGCAGTTGATGCAACCCTTGGTGAAACACTTGGGGTTTGGGGAATTGGTGATGGCTTTTACCTGGTGGTTCCCTTTTACGGTTCAACAACCCTGCGCGATTTTAGTGGAACCGTGGTTGACGGTCTTGTTATGTCGCCTTACTATTGGTGGGCAGACGGCTGGGAAGAGGTTGCCGCAATTTATCTGAGCAAGGAGCTGAACAAACTGTCCCTCCATCTTGGTGAATATGAGGACATGAAACAATTGAGTTTTGATCCCTACATTGCTCTTCGAAATGGTTATTTTCAGTATCGTAAGAAAATTCGGGATTATAGTACCCCTTCGTATGAAGACAAACAATAAAGGTGAATGAGTGAAAGTAACCATAAAGTATTACTTGACAATTTTTGCTGTGACCCTGCTCCTGTCTCCGCTCGTATTCCATGGAACGGCACTGGCAGCCACTCCGGATCCCACGGAACAGCTCAAGCCGTTTCTTGATAGAATTGTAGCCGAGTTGAAGAGTGATGAGTTTAAGCAGGACCTGTCATGCCGGCAATGTAAGCGTATTGTTGATCTTGCTTCTGAACATTTTGATTTTTATGAAATGTCCAAGCGCGTACTTGGCAAGCAGTGGCGAACACTGTCCAAGCAGCAAAAAGATCAGTTTGTCTCCCATTTTACCAAGCTCCTGCAGTATGCCTATATCGGTAAGGTTGAAGACTATGTTGATAAGAAGATTGAATTTAAGAAGCAGCGTATCAAGGGCAACAGGGCCGAGGTTCAGACTCTTCTTGTAGATGCGAACAAGAGTATCCCGGTTTCATATATCATGATTTTGAAAGGGGATAAATGGATGGCTTATGACATCGTAGTGGAGGGTGTCAGCCTTGTTCGTAATTATATGGAGCAGGTCCGTAGTATCCTGCATGATGAAAAATTTCCAGGTCTGATAGCTCAGTTGGAAAAGAAGGTACAGGAGCTTGAAGAGGAGAAAAATAAGCAGGGAGCCACCGCTACGGAAAGCACCTCCAATCTTGATGCGGGTTGAGTTAATCTGATTACATACCATGTACTATGGTGAGTCTGTCGGCATGCAGGGTTGATAAACCGCAATTGAGTTTTGCTCTATAGGCACCCTATATCTTTGACCTCGCCGTGCAGTCAAGCAGCACCATGGAACGAAAATCCTAATTTTCAAGACACCCATAAGCTACTGCACAACTGTAAGAATACTACTGCTGAAAACCGGAATAATCCCAGCAAAAATCATAGCAGAGGTGAGCAGAGCCAGGCTCGTTTTCTGGATAGGATCAAGGATGAGCGGTTTCTGATCAATAGATGGCTCCGTGATATAGGCCTCCTTCACCAGCAGCAAGTAATAGTAAAGCGATATTGTCGAGTTGAGAGCGGCAAAGACCACCATAGCATAGTATCCCTTTTGGGCAGCTGCGGCAAAGAGCAGAAATTTTCCCATAAATCCTGCAAGCGGTGGTATTCCTGCCAAAGAAAAAAGAGTAAGCATCAACACGGCTGCAAGCAAAGGATTGTTCTTTCCCATCCCCTGCAGGCCGCTCAGCTTTTCCTCACCTGTGCGGCCGATAATTGCAAGAATGAAAAAGACAGCATAGTTAGCTGCTGCATAGACAAAGAGATAAAAAAGAATGGAGGAGTAGGCAGCCTCTCTCGCTCCCGCCATGGCCATGATAATATAGCCGGCCTGGGCTATGGAAGAATAGGCCATGAAGCGTCGCAGTCTTTGTTGTTTTAAGGCACCGAGATTTCCCACCGTCATAGTGGCTGCTGCCAGGATAAGGAGAATGGGCTGCAGATAACTGTGCATCGCAGCCAGTGGCCCGTAGACCAGAATGAGGAGAAAGGCAATGGCCACAGCTTTCGAGGACACCGAAATAAAGGCGGTCACCGGGCTTGGTGCTCCGTCATAGACGTCAGGTGCCCACATGTGAAAGGGAAAAAGGGTCAGTTTAAAACCAATGGATGCCAGTACAAACAAGACCCCAAGTTTCAACAGGGGTTCATCGGGATTGGCCGAGCATGCTGCAGCGATGGCCTCAAATGTAAGAGATCCTGCACAGCCGTACAGAAAAGAGTAGCCAAAAAGCAGAAGCCCGGTGGAGAGTGAGCCCATTATGATATATTTGGTCGAGGCCTCAACAGAGAGACTGTCTTCCTTCTGAAAGCCGCTTAGAATGTAGAGTGGAATGGTCGCCAGTTCCATACCGATAAAGAGGGTGAGCAGGTCTGCAGCAGAGACCACGGTAAACATACCAAAGGTACAGAGCAGGATAATAAACAGGAATTCGCTGCGGTACTTGAGTACGCCCCGATGATTTCTTCCAGGGGTAAAATACGGGCCTGAAAGCAGCACGGAAAAGA
>JAYEKB010000145.1:0-10564 GCA_034660835.1 Thermodesulfobacteriota bacterium | reverse complement strand
GAGACCACGGTAAACATACCAAAGGTACAGAGCAGGATAATAAACAGGAATTCGCTGCGGTACTTGAGTAC
Organism: Thermodesulfobacteriota bacterium; assembly: GCA_034660835.1. Lineage (GTDB taxonomy): Bacteria > Desulfobacterota > Desulfobulbia > Desulfobulbales > Desulfobulbaceae > Desulfobulbus_C. Next base: position 10,493 of record JAYEKB010000145.1, on the reverse strand, counting down.
GCCCCGATGATTTCTTCCAGGGGTAAAATACGGGCCTGAAAGCAGCACGGAAAAGAGCGCGGACAGGACAAAGATCTGCTTGAATAAAAGTCCAGTACCCGTCACCTGGTAACCGCCCAGATAGAGGGCTTGCTCGTCATAGGGAAGGCAGAGAAGAATAAAGAAAATTATTATCAAACCTGCCCAGCAGACATGAAAGGTGAGGGTTGACTCAGCCTTGCCTTTGTACAGATCAATACCCAGAATCAGGGCCGCAAGCAATAAAATGATCAGATCGGGGAGTAAAAGTATCATGAATTTATCGCATTAAGTTGTTGTAAATAGGTTGAATGGCTCCGTTAACAAGGTCAATGATCCATCCGGGCAGGATACCCATAGCAAAGAGGCAGAACAGGAGAATAGTCACCGGTATCTTTTCCAGTGTCGAGGCATCTGTAAGCTCTTTAAAACGGTAGCTGATTGGACCATTAACCAGTGCATTGACAGTACGCAGGACATAAACGGCCGTAACCACAATGGAGAGTACAGCCAGAACCGTACAGACCCGGTTGATGGTGGCTGTATTGGCAAAGGAGCCGACAAAGACATTGGCTTCCGCCACAAATCCCGATAAGCTCGGCAGGCCAAGCCCTGCAAGACCCACCACCACAAAGGCCACGGAAAGAAAGGGCATTACCTTCATCAGGCCTCCCATTTCACTGACCGTTCGTGTATGTGTTCTGCCGTAGATCATACCGATGAGACAGAAGAAGAGGGCCGTCATCAGGCCATGGGATATCATCTGCAGAACTCCGCCTTTCAGACCGGTAAAGGTCATGGCAGTAAAACCAAAGAGAACCAGGCCGCAATGGGAAACAGATGAGTAGGCTGTGATATATTTCAGATCTGTCTGCCGTATTGCCCCAAATGCTCCGTACAGAACATTAATGGTGACCAGAATCAGGAAAAAGGTCATCCACATATGGGCTCCTTCCGGGAGCAGATACATTCCTACGCGCAAACAGCCATAGCCACCCAGTTTCATAAGAACCCCGGCATGGAGCATGGAAACTGCCGTGGGCGCTGAGGCATGACCATCAGGTGACCAGGTATGAAAAGGAAAGATGGCACCAAGGACACCAAAACCTAAGAAGATGAGAGGGAAGACCCAGTATTGAAAGGAGTCGGAAAAGCGCACCTGGGAGAGGATCTGCAGGTCAAATGTGTTGAGGCCCGATTCAAAGTAAAGCGCAAGAATTCCTGCCAGGATAAAGGCTGACCCGGCCACCAGCATCAGGGTCAGCTTCATGGCGGCATATTCTTTTTTCCCGGTTCCCCAGAGACCGATCAAAAGGTACATGGGCAGAACAGCTATCTCGTAGAAGAGGAAAAAGGTAAAGAGGTCGATGGAGATAAATACTCCGTAGACACCAGCCACCAGAACATTTAAGAGGATAAAGAATTCCTTGGATTGCTTTTCCACATTCCAGCTGGCAAGTACACCGCAAAAAATAACAATAGCTGTGAGCAGCATCATCAGTACGGAGATGGCATCAACACCAATGTTGTACTCAATGTTCATGATCTTGAACCAGGCAACCTTGTAAGTATAATGAAATCGGCTCAGGTTTGCATCTGTCACAGCAGATCCCGTTGCTGCCACATCAATGAACTGCAGGGTAAGGACTATGACCAGTGCAAGATTGACTATGGTCCCCAGCAGGGAGAGCATTTTAATGCGCTGGTGATCATCATGGCGAACCGGCAGTGAAGCCAGGGCAATGATAAAGGGGATGACCCAGATCAATGTGAGGAGAAGTGGTCCGTTCATATAAAAACTCCGTTATTCAAAGTTCTCTTTTAGTGACTATTCAGGTCAGTGCAAAAAACTTACATTCACCTCGAACTGTAACTGTTCAGATGTACTCCATATTGGGGTAAGCAGGTCAACGAATCTATAGCACGCCTATGTGAGGCGACCTGATCGCCCCAAGATGGGGTGCAGCTGAGCAGTTACCTTTTTTATTTTCCAAGAAACAGCAGTGTAATAAGGCCAATAACCGTGACGCCCAGATAAAAATGAAGCTGGCCGTTCTGGGCAAAGCGTACTCCCCTCCCAGCCAGCTGTAACAACCAACCGCAGAGATTGATGGTTCCATCGACAACAGCACGATCCACCCATTTGATCGGAGTAGCGATGCAGCGGAAAATGATTTTATGAGTGATGAAAAGATACATCTCATCAATATAAAATTTATTGTAGACAAGGGGGTACAGGGAACCGGCTGCACGCTGCAAAACAGCAGCCCTTTCTACCTTACCCCGGCCATAGAGAGCCCAGGCAAGGATTATGCCGCAAAAGGCTGCTACGGATGCAACAATGGGCAGCCAACCGGGATGAGCAAAATGACCACTATCTGAAAAAGTCGAGACTGTTACCTGGCTGACAAAAAAATGTTCCAACAAACCGGCTGTAATCGTTGGTACAGTAAGAATAACGATGGGGATAGTCATCCATGGGTCTTCATGCACGTCATGGAATTCTGAGCGTGCTTCACCATGAAAGGTGAGAAAAAAGAAGCGGAACATATAAAAGGCGGTGAGTCCGCCGGTGAGAAGACCCACCAGAAAGGTGAAGTTGTGTCCGGACTGAAGGGCCGCAAGCAGAATCGCATCCTTTGACCAGAATCCACTGAAAGGGAAGACACCGCCAATGGCCAGGCAGGCAGCAAGCAGTGACCAGTAGGTTTTGGGCATGAGCGTTTTGAGCCCTCCCATTTTCATGATGTCATTACTGTGGACCGAATGGATAATTGAACCAGCCCCGAGAAAGAGCATGCATTTAAAAAAGGCATGGGTGAAGACGTGGTACATGGCAGCGGAATATCCCAGGGGGTTCAGAGTAGCACCATGATGACCATCTGCAACCACTTTGGCAACACCAAGTGAGAAGAGCATATAGCCAAGCTGGGACAGAGTGGAAAATGCCAGGATTCGTTTAATATCCACCTGGGTGATGGCAATCACTGCTGCAAAAACGGCAGTAAAGGCCCCGACAAATTGGATCACAGCAAGGGTTGTTTCCGAGGCTGCAAAAAGGGGAAACATCCTGGCTGTAAGGTAAATACCTGCAACCACCATTGTTGCGGAATGAATGATGGAAGAGACCGGGGTTGGTCCTTCCATGGCATCCGGCAGCCAGATATGAAGGGGAAACATGGCTGATTTACCCCAGCCGCCGGCAAAGATAAGCAGGGTGGAAAGGGTGAGAAGGTTTACAGACAGACTGCCAAAGAGAAAGTTTGTGTTCAGCAAGGCCGCTGTTTCCGGACTGTTTAAGGTTTTAAAGTCGAAACTGTTACTGTAGAAACTGACGATCAGGATACCGATGAGAAAAAAGGCATCGGCAAAACGGGTGACCACAAAAGCCTTTTTAGAAGCAGCAACCGCAGAGGGTTTTTCGTACCAGAAACCAATAAGTGCATAGGACGAGACGCCAACCAGCTCCCAGAAGACAAACATCTGCAGGATATTGCTTGAGATTACAAGACCCAGCATGGAAAATGAAAAAAGAGCCATCAGGGGAAAGAAACGATTAAATCCCGGATCATCCTTCATGTAACCAACTGAATAGACGTTTACCAGAAAGGAAATCACAGAGATAACCACGATCATCATCACCGAGATGGGGTCAAGGTAAATGCCCATGTCGGCAGTCAGGCTTTGGGAGAAGTTGAGCCAGGCGAGATTAAAACAGATTAGACTGCGATCCGGATAGAGTTGCGGCTGACCAATGACGGTGACCAGGTAGGTGAGGGCGGTAAGCAGTGCATAGATCATGGAAAGAGCAGACAAAACAAGGGCAACTTTTATTACAATGTCCTTATTTGCCCTGGTCAGCCCCAGTCCAATGATAACAAAACTTAGCAAAGGAAAGGCCTGAATGAGGTAACTGTGAGTGAAAATAAAATCAGCCATTGAGTTCCTCCAGATGATAGACATCAAGGAGTTTTTTACGACGATACATGGATATGATAATAGCCAGGGCCACAGCCATTTCACAGGCTGAAACAGCCATGACAAAGATCGGAAAGATTGCTCCAGCGGTAGGGTCAGCAGCCTTGAAGTGGGCAAAGGCAGCAAAGTTAATGTTGGCACCATTTAATATTACTTCCACGGAGAGCAAAATACCGATCAGATTACGCCGGGTCAGTATTCCATAAACGCCTATGGCGCAGAGAATCAGTGAAAGGGTAATGAAATGTGAAAGACTCATGCCTCCTCCCCCTCTTCCTTATCCTTTCTGGCAATGACAACGGCACCTACCAGGGCCACAAGGAGCAGTATTGAGATGACCTCAAAGGCAATGATGAAGCCGTTGTCAATTGAAAGAAGACGAAAGCCAATATCATCCAACGTCACAGGGGCAGCCCGGTGAGTTGCTGACTGAAGGAGTGGAGACGGCGTCTTGCCAATAAAATAGAGCATGGAGAGTAAAAGTCCCATGGGGATCAACGCTCTCTTGAAGCGCTGACGGAGGCTGATCCTGTTCAGGCTGTCATCTTCTCCAAGACCTGTGGTCAGAAGGATAATAATCAGCATAAAGATGATGATGCCGCCGATATAGAGCATGACCTGGGCAAGGGCCACAAATTCAAGCTGCAGCATGATATAGAGCGCTGCTGTCACAAGAAATGACCCGATCAACGAAATGGCGCCATGCAGGAGGTTGGGTACACTCACTGCCATAAGAGAAAGAAGCACCAGCATTGTGGCAAGGACGTAAAAGAGGAAATCACTCATTCGCGCTCTCCTTGTGGCGTATTAAGAATAAAAGTCAATTTTTCACGGTGATACACCGCCAGCTCAAAATCTTTTCCCATGACAATGGCACCAAAGGGACATGATTCTACGCAGAGATTGCAGAGGGTGCACTGGGATAAACGGTAGATGTATTGTCCCAGGATTTTGCGACCGCTGATATCTTTGGTTGTCAGTACGGAGATAGTGCCGTTGGGACAGGCCTTTTCACAAATTCCGCAACCAGTACAGGTATGATCACCTTTATCATCATGGATCATGGAAACGTGTCCGCGGAAGCGTGCCATCACCTGCAGGTTCTCACGATTTTCAGGGTACTCCTGGGTGACGATTCTTTTTGGGCTGACAAAATAGCCAATGGTGACCCCCATCCCTTTAAGTAGCGAGACAAAGCCTGTGATAATTTTTAACAGATAGGCGCAGCAGGCCTGGCGCGGACTATTTTGCTGCCGATCTTCGTGGGTGAGTGTTTGTTTCATCATAATATCCACCCCATGGCCAGGAAAAATCCGGCAAGCATTAACAGAACCAGATTGGCTGGCAGCAGCATCTTCCATTCCAGATACATTAACTGGTCAACTCTCAACCGTGGAAAAGTCCAGCGGAACCACATGTAGAGAAAGATGACAAAAAATGTTTTGACAAAGAACCAGATAAAGCCGGGAATAAAAGCGAGCAGAGGATCAATGAAAGCAAGGCCGAATTGAGGAGCCAGAAAACCGCCAAGGAAAAAGGTGCTGGCAATTCCTGCGGAGACAAACATATTGACAAACTCGGCAAAGAAAAACATGGCAAAGCTGATGCCGGAATACTCGGTGGCAAAACCACCTGTAAGTTCTGACTCGGCCTCAGAGATATCAAAGGGGGCACGGTTCAGTTCGGCTGTTGATGAAATCATGTACATGAGAAAGGCTATAATCCCAAGGCCCGGCAGTTTAAAGATCCACCAGTCAAGCACAGTTCCCTGTTGGGAAAGAACGATTTCTCTTAGTGATGCTGTGCCGGTGACCATGACAATAAGCAGCATGATAAGGACCAGTGAAATCTCAAAAGAGATCATCTGGGCACCGGAGCGCATGGCTCCAAGCAGGGAATATTTGTTATTCGATGCCCAGCCGGCCAAAAGAATGCCCAGAACACTCAAACCAGAAATTCCAATAACGTAGATTACACCACCTGCCGGATCCGCTACCTGTAAGTGATGATCAAAGGGCAGGATGGCCATCACCAGAAAGGTTGCGCTGGCCGGAAGGACCGGCGCCAGAAAAAAAACAAAGGTGTCGGCCCCTTCAGGTTTAAGGATCTCTTTGAAGATCAGCTTGAGCCCATCGGCAGAAGACTGGAGCAGGCCATGATAGCCAACACGCATGGGGCCGAGCCTTGCCTGAAAACGGGCTGCCACCTTACGTTCCAGCCAGATCAGAAAAACGGGCAGAAGGGAGACCAAAAGCAACAGGCAGGAGATAGTTATAAGGGTGTTGATATAAAAGGCGCTCTCAGGAAAAAGCGTCCGCACCATATTGCCAATACCATTCTGAACGGGATAGAGTGTTTCAGTTGATAGCGGATTCATATCTTTTCCATTTCCTCTGCTAAAGCTACCTGTCAAGATCAGGAACAACAAAATCAAGTGTTGCAAGGATGGTCACCACATCTGCAATTTTATGGCCCACTGCCAGTTCATTTAAAACATTGAGATTGGAAAAACTTGGGGAGCGAAATTTTACCCGGTAAGGTTTGGCTCCTCCCTCGGCTACGATATAGGTTCCTAGAAGCCCCCGGGCTGTCTCTACCTGGCTGTAATAGCTGCCTTTAGGTAATTTATAGACGGCTTTCTGCTGACTCCTGTATGGACCTTCAGGAAAATGGGTCACTGCCTGCTCAAGGATGCGTACAGATTGAGCCATCTCTTTCATTTTAAGAGAATAGCGGTCAAAACAGTCACCAATGGAACCGACAGGAACATCAAAATCAAAACGTTCATAGATGGAGTAGGGATCGTTTTTACGAACATCGTAAGAAATCCCCGATGCCCGCAACACTGCCCCGCTGCAGCCATAGGAGAGGGCAGTCTCTTTGGAGAGGATGCCGATATTTTTTGTACGTTCCTGGAAAATAATGTTTCCTGTGAGCAGAGTATTGTATTCAGCAAGGGCCTTATGCATTATTTCAATCACATTTTTAACCTTTGGAATAAATGTGTCCGTGACATCGGCAAAAGAGCCGCCGGGACGAAAAAAGTTCATGGTCAACCTGGCGCCGCAGAGTTCTTCGAAGATATCTGTTATCAGCTCACGCTCCTTAAACCCATAGAGGAAGGTGGTTACTGCCCCCAGATCCATACCGGAAACACCCCACCAGAGAAGGTGCGACTGGATGCGCTGCAACTCACTGACCATGACCCTGATATATTCACCACGCTCAGGAATCCCGATTTCCAGAGCCTGTTCCATGGCCAGGCAGTAGCCAAGATTATTTATATGGCTCGAGAGATAGTCGAGGCGATCCGTGAGGTGAATATTCTGGATATAGGTCTGGCCTTCTGCTACTTTTTCAAGGCCTCGATGAACGTAGCCAAGGTGGGGAACCACCTCCAGAACGCTTTCGCCGTCAAGTCGTAACACTAACCGCAAAACTCCATGCGTACTTGGATGCTGCGGCCCCATGTTCAAAAAATATTCTTCTGAAGATCTACCACTGCTGCCTGTACGACTGAATCCTTCCGGTATGCCGTTACTATCAGAAGTGAATTTATTAACAGGTTGTAAGTCCATAATATGTATATTGTTTGATCTTGTGTGCTAATAGGGTCGTTTAACCACTCGTGTGGGATCCTCAAAATCCTTACACAGAGGATGGCCGGGGAAGTCATTATTCAAGAAAATACGGCGCATATCCGGGTGATTACGAAATTGAACACCAAGCAGGTCATAGACCTCGCGCTCATGCCATTCTGCACCCCGAAAGATGCTTGAAATGGTTTCAATTTCAGCCTCTTCTTTTTGCACCGGACAACGCAGAAAAAGTTTATGACCATCCCGTGTGGAAAGCAGGTGAACAAGAATATCAAAGTGATCTTTCCAGTCTATACCACTCAGCTGCAGGAGATAATCAAGCCCGAGTTCATCATCATCTTTTAGAAATTGAATAAGCTCTGTGTAGATCGTTGCAGGAATATCAAGATCAAGAATATATTCAGAGCCTAATGCCGCCACTGTTTCAGGAGTTGCATCCTCCTGACGAAAGACTCTCACATCAGGGAATTTAGCTTGAATGGTATGCAGCAGTATCCTGTTGCTGATTCCAGTTGCAGCAGCCTTCATACGAGGTACCGCATCAAATTTCTCTTTTTTGAGACGAAGGGGTTTTGCAGGCTTGAAATCAGGATTTTCAAGTTTGAACTGTTCTCTGGCCGCCTGCTTTTCAGTATCTTTTTCCTTTTCCAGCAATGCCCAATCATCCTTTGCCTTAGTGTGGGTATCAACTAAAGGAGTGGTGAGCAGATCCCCAATCTTCCAGGGATTACGCCGCCCTTCTTTTTTGATCTTCTTCTGGAGTTCCATAATCCCATAGAGAAGAGCCTCGGGCCGTGGAGGACAGCCCGGAACATACACATCCACGGGAATGAGGCGATCCCCTCCTTTGATCACTGAATAGGCATCATAATAAAATGGGCCTCCGGAAATGGCGCAGGAGCCCATGGCAATGACATATTTAGGCGCAGGCATCTGCTCGTAAAGGGTCACAAGGTTTTTGCCCATCTTTTCAACAATGGTTCCGGCCAGAACAATGAGGTCTGCCTGTCGCGGCGTAGCGCGCGCCACCTCAACACCGAACCTTGCCCAGTCATGTCTGGAAGAACCGGCCGCCATCATTTCCATGGCACAACAGGCAGTACCGTATATCAGCGGCCACAGTGAGTTGGCTCTTGCCCATGTCACCAAAAATTCTATGGAATCAACCATTTTGATTCCACCGGGATATTTATCCAGTATCTCAGCGACCTGTTCGGTCAGACCGGAAGCGCCACCTACTCCCATACCAGAACCCCCTTGCGCCATGCATAGATAAGACCAAAGAAAAGAATAAAGACAAAAATAAAGAGCTCAACAAAGAGAAGGCCGGGACTGATTCCAATAATTTCATTGTTCACCACTGCTTTGAAGATTTTCATGCAGGGGAAAAGAAACAACGACTCAATGTCAAATAACAGAAAGAGCAGGGCAAAGATATAAAAGGCCACCTTGAAACGAATACGCGCTCCACCAATGGGGTCTTCAGAACATTCATACGGTTGAACCTTGCGCGCGCCTTCCGGGGTATGAAAGGCAAGAAGTTTGGAAAGAAAAATGGCGCCACCCACGAAAATGGCACCAAGAAATACTGAAAACCCAATAAGTGTATAGCTGTCCATAGGGGATGGACCTCCTGGATCCTGATCAAAAATAATACTGCTTTTAAAAATAGAATGAGGTATGGGCGGGAATGCTGTCTTGGTGAAGTGAGAAAGTATCTTGTTGACAGGTTTTAATCAAATTTATTATAATAATATTTAGGATGAATATTATTCATGATGTTAAATAGGCTGGATTCTCAAAGCATTTACCTAAAGCATTTATTTTTGAGTGAGCCCTTAGAATAACACTTGAGTGGGAAGGTAACCCATGCAGATTACATTACGTCAGTTTGAGATTTTTTCAGCCGTTGTTGAGGAAAAACAGGTAACCAGGGCCAGCCAAAAGCTCTTTATCACCCAGTCCGCAGTAAGTCATGCTTTGACTGAACTGGAGAATCAACTGGGCGGACCTCTGTTTGACCGTGACAGTAGATCCCTGCTTTTAAATGACCGTGGGCGATATCTCTTGCCACTCTGCAGGGAAATACTTTCAAAGACAGAACATGTCTGGGAGGTAATGAATGAAATAAAAGGGCAACTTGCCGGCTCATTGAATATTGTGGCAAGCTCCACCATTGGCAACTATGTGCTGCCTCACTTGGCCGGTGTCTTCAATGCCATGTACCCAAACACCTATCTTACTATAAACATTCACAATACCAGGGTGGCGGAACAACTCATAGTTGATAGAAAAGTTGATCTTGGCTTTGTTGAAGGTGAGGTGAGGCATGAGCAAATTTTGGTCAAGCCCTGGTTTGAGGATGAACTGGTTGTCATTGTTGCCCCAAATAATACACTGGCGACAGGCAACAAATTTAACCTCTCCAGGGATATGAAAAAATCGAAATGGGTTATGAGGGAACAAGGGTCGGGAACAGCACAAATCTTCAAAAAGAAGATAGGCGATTATGTGACAGACCTCAATGTGGTCATGGTGTTGGGGCACGCCGAAGCCATCAAGAGGGCCGTTGATGCTGGAGTTGGCCTTGCCTGCCTTTCAAATCTTGCTGTCAGCGGTGAAATTGAACGGGGAGAGTTGAAAGAGCTCCGCCTGGAAGGGGTTGATATGAAGAGGAAACTTCTTATAATCCAGCATAAAAACAAGATAAATACCAGGCTGATGGATGAGTTCCTGAGTTTCTGTGATATCATGAGCCGATGCAGCCAGGGGCGGGAATGTTTAACCTCGCCCCGGAAAATCAAGTCACTGCTGAAGGAGTTTAGGCCAGGGGAAGAATAAAAAAGGTTAAGGAGCAGAGGGGATGCTGCTGAACAGTGAAACATATTTGCCTAAGGG
>JAYEKB010000144.1:0-3835 GCA_034660835.1 Thermodesulfobacteriota bacterium | reverse complement strand
CCGCTGTTGGTGATGATTTGCAATTCCTCGATCTGCTGACGGCCCTGGATGAAACTAAGGGGAACTCAGAGGACTATGACGAGTGGCAGAAACAATATGAGGCCATGGAAGAGAAATGCGGGGAAGTCTTCAATGCCTGGCTGGAAGGGAAGGGGGTTGATCCGGAATTCATCTCTAAGTTTACTTTCCATGCCACTTTTTTTACCAATTTTGTCTACAATTACGGCTATGAAGATACTGACATCTTGCGCAACATTGATGATCTGCTTTTTGATGATTTTTTCTATGATTTCGTCCTGCGCAAGGTCATGATGGAGCCTGAGGAGCATGTAGATTGGGTGCCGGCCCTGCGCCTCTTTTTTCTGTTCCTGGCTGAGAAGGGCTATCTTGATGATGCCACGCGCTATGTCGACACTATCGACACATTTGAAGAACCTTTTTTGCAGTTCTTACGCAAAGAGTATAGTTGAAGAGTAGCTTTTAATCCTTTCAACTGCCATGATACGAAGATCACTGAAACTGGTCGTGTGAACAAAAAGATCCAGCCGGGTTATCTGTTACATTTTTGCTAACGCCGCGTTCACCACCTGGCGAACATCTACAAGGCATCAGCGTCCTTTTGGATTGTTAGTTTTACAATCACAGTTGCCGGCCTTTGACTCAGTAATGATTGTATCCATAATGGTGGATCTGTCGTTTTCAGCTATATCCTTTTCCAGATCGGTTACCGTGTAGTTATGGCAGTAACAAATCATTTCATCCATGTATTTCCTCCTGTGCTGTTTCCTTGCAATTTACTTTTTGCAGACCGCTGGATCACCCTTTTTCATTTTGCTTACACAGCTCACCACCTGGTTCTGGGTTTCCTGGTCAAGATCGTCGGAGTACTCACCCATTTCCTTGATTGTAGCTTTCCAGGCCGCTTCACCAGTGCCCAGTTCATCACAGATACGCTCGGTAGTATGACAGCGGGTACAATATACTCTGATCAGGCCTTGACAGGGATCGTCGTCGGCCTGCAAAGGAAGGTTGCTCAACAATCCAAGAGCGGACAACAGCAGCAGTAGCGGCAGGATAATCTTAACAGGTCGCATAACAATACCTCAGTGTGGAGTTTGACTCTTGATTTACTTCCACGCTCATTTAATTGATACGTGTTTACGGTGGGCCAGCATCATTTTGATTTCTCCATAGGAGTAGCCGTCTCCCAGCTCATTTCGTATTTGACCGAGGGAATCATGGTTTGCAGATGCAAGTTTCTTTTCAATGGCTTGTTGTTTTTCAGGTGAAAGCAGGCGGCTGATATCCAATGTGCCGTTTGCCACAAAAAAGCTGAGATGTCCTTCAATGGTAGACTGTACTAACGCTCTTTTTTTCGCAATTTGTGCGATATCCAGTCCATCATTGAACAGGTCAAGACTGGTTTGTTTGGTGTTGGCAGGCTGAGGCGAATCATTTTGAGAGCTGCTTTCTTGCGAATTTTTTTCCGGTTCCGGTAGTATAACCTCCTTAATCCCATGCTTTTTGCGATAGCTGGAAACCAGATCCACAAGATCTTCTCCGTATTTCTCAACAGTTTTTTTGCCGACTCCATTAATCTTCCGCAGAGCAGTAAGATTGTCGGGAAGGAATACCACAATCTGGATCAGCACCCGTTGATGTAAAATCTGGAAATGGGCAATTTCCAGTTCCCCGGCTTTCTGGGAACGCCACTCTTTCAGGCTCTGGAACAGTTCCGGATGGTCAATGTCGGCCTCAGTGTAGGAAGGAGCCTGAGGTTTCTTTGCTTTTTTCGGCTGAAAGTCTATTGCAGCGGCAGAAACAGCGCGCAGGTATTTCGAGGCTGAAAAATCATGTTCACAGCACTGTACCCCGGCCTCTTTAATACCAATTTCCTCTTTTAGATTATTCAGGGCTCTGCCGATCTTTGTGCGGAGCTCTTTATTATCTGTTTCGATATGCAATTTCGGCACTGACTCTGCAAAGATTAAAGCAAACTTTTCCTGAAACCATTGTGACGCCTTGCTGATCCGTTCCAAAATAACCGGATCTGATTCAGGCAGATTTCCCTGGCCAAAAATTGTCTCTAACTGTCGCCTGAAATTTTCACTGACAACAAAAATATTTTCTGTAGCCATTTGTTTCAATTGGCTGATATCGGAGGTCCCTGATACCTGAACGACTCTGGCGTTACTTAGTAAAAGGTGGACAAGATAGCCCAGGCGATTGCGCAACAGGCCAAAATCAAAACATTCAAGGAGCAGTTGCTGCTGGTAGCTGATTTTGGCCGCCAGCAGCCGGCTTTTTGAAGGCGGATTTTGCTGAGCGTTCTCGTCAAAGTTCATCACAGCCTTGTCGGTCTGTACTCCCAGAGATGAAATTGGAGAACTGAGCACCATGCCTTCCAAGGTTTTACAGCGGCTTAAGGCCACGTAGACCTGACCATGGGTAAAGGCTGCTTTGGCATCAATGATGGCCTTTTCAAAGGTCAGACCCTGACTCTTATGAATGGTAATGGCCCAGGCAAGTTTCAGAGGGTATTGCTCAAATTTGCCAATGATGTTCTCTTGGATCTCCTTATTTTCCTCGTTAAGCGTGTATTTGATATTGTCCCAAATGATCGGTTCAACAACGATTTCCTCTCTGTCTCCAGGGCAGATAACGCTGATACTCTTGTTTGAAATCCTGCTGATTTTGCCAATCTTACCATTGTAATAGAGCTTGTCAACAGAGGGGTCATTGCGCACGAACATCACCTGTGCGCCCTCTTTCAGTAGAAGAGTGGCCGGGGTAGGGTAGATATGTTCAGGGAAATCTCCGGAAATTTCCGCTTTGAAACGGTGTTCTTTTTGGGTCAGGGCCTGCAGCCTGGTTTGATTAATTGATTCGGCGCTTCTGTTGTGGGTGGTCAGGGTAATATAGCCCTGGTCATCGCCTGGTGTAAAATTCTGAATGTATCGTTTGTTGAGTTCCGTCAGGGTGGATTCATCAAGCCGGTTATCACGTATCCGGTTAAGGAGCGTGATGAATCCGGCATCTGACTGGCGATAAATTTTTTGTAATTCAATGGTTACCAGTTCTGTGCCGGCAAGCGCATTACTGCTGAAAAAATAAACCGAATCGTAATACTGCTGTAACAGTTGCCATTCATTATGTTTTGCAACCGGAGAGAGCTGGTGCAGATCCCCGATCATGAGCAGTTGTACGCCCCCAAAGGGTTGGTTATTGCGACGATGACGGCGCAGCGTAGCATCCACCGCGTCTAACAGGTCGGCCCGCACCATGCTTATTTCGTCAATCACCAGCAGATCAAGGCTTTGGATAATACGTTTTTTTTCTTTGCTGAATCTGAACTGGCGCTGTTTATTGCGCTCATATGTTTCGCTGCCCGGTACATACGGGCCAAAGGGCAGCTGAAAAAAAGAATGAAGCGTTACCCCGCCGGCATTCATAGCCGCGACACCGGTTGGCGCGGTGATAATCATCCGTTTTGCACTGTTTTCCTGCAGGTTGTGGAGAAAGGTTGTCTTGCCGGTTCCTGCCTTGCCTGTCAGAAAGATATTGCAACCGGTGTACTGGACAAAGTCGCTTGCAAGCTGCAGTTCTTGATTTGTTGGTGACATGTTTCAGAAGTCAGAGATCAGAAGTCGGAAGCCGGGAGTTGGAATCTCATATTCTGACTCCCGCTCCCGATTCATACAGGGGACATTAGTACCTTACTACCTTACTCGTAATTTTGTGTTTTTTATGGCAATAAAATAAATTCGAAACTCGAATATAGAAATACTAAACAAAAAAAAGCAAAAACAAAAACAGCAGAATGTTCAAAACTAAA
>JAYEKB010000143.1:0-3837 GCA_034660835.1 Thermodesulfobacteriota bacterium | reverse complement strand
AAGAAATCAGAGATATCCTGGAATTCAACACAGCAGGCGACCCAATGTCCGGAAAAAAGTGGTGTTGTCGTTCTCTTTATTGCCCCGGAAATTTGTCACATTAAAATACGGCAGGTAGCGCCATTTTTCCGGATTAATTTACCTATGCCAATGGGGCAGCAATAGGTTGCATAATAAAAGCGCTGAAAATCACATGGCCAGAATGAAAAGGAATGCTGCCTTGGGGCTCTGCCCCAAACCCCGAGGTTTTTTAAGGCATCCGGAGGACAGCGAATGAAAAAGGGAGAGCCCGAAGACTCCCCCTTGGAGACGAATGCTATTCGCCGCCCTCATCCTGGTTATCCCTTGGCAAGTTGCTCCTCAGCAGAGCTTGCTTCCGTTTCACCAGAACCTCTGTCGTTTCATTATTCTGATTTAACCCATTTCCTCCACAGCAGTTAGAATATGCTCAGCAGATACGGTTACGGCCTGCTGCAGAGCGGCAACATTTAACGAGAAATGGGCCAACAGGTTCACCTTACGTGGCAATCCGTTGGTCGCTTGAAAGATGGCTTCCAGTGCAGGTTGTTCAAAAAGTTCCACCTGTGTACCGGCAAGCTCCAGCCGGTGCTGCAGATAAGCAGGTAACTCCTCCCTGGAGAGTCCTGATATGTGATAACGGACAACGAGTCGTTGTGCCAGGGGTTCATGAACCGACAACGAAAGGCGCCGCCGTAACTCTGCCTGACCGACAAAGATCATGCAGAGCCGGTTCTGTGAATCCATTTCATAATTTGTCAACAGCCTGAGGTTCTGCAGCACATCATTTCTAAGATACTGGGCCTCGTCTATAATCAGTATCGGCCTGATTTTCAGTTCCAGACAGAGCCGATTGACCTCCTGGCGGATCGCCCTGTACAGGGCGGCCAGACTTCTTTCCGTTGTCAGTCCCATTTCCCAGGCAATGGATTTGTATGTATCCGTGACATTGCTGGTGGTAAGCGGCACATAAAAGACCTTGTACAGTCCGGTGTTGAGCCGGGTTGCCACCTTTCTGCAGATACTGGTTTTCCCGCTGCCGACTTCTCCGGTGATAAGACCGATACCTTTGAGTTGGAGCAGGTAATGTAACCTGGCCTCCAGTTCTTTTGCTTCTGCCGAGACAAAAAGTTCTTCCGGGGTCAGATCCTTTTCAAAGGGATGTCGGGTCAGGCCGTAATATTTTCTATACATTTTTTCCCTCTCTGTCTGCCTGTGCAAGTTTGCTGAAATCCACGCTGTGATGGACAACTGTTGACCGATCCCCATTTGTCACCTCTGCTGATGTTTCTGTGATTTCAGTAATCGAGTTTGACGGGCGATCCCTTTTCACGAAGCAGTTGGCATAGGTGTCTACCTTCCTGGCTTCCTGGATAAATTGACCATTATGACAGACCTCAAGGAAGTCTCCCTGATTTTCTGGCTCGTAGCGCAGGGTAACAGTCTCACCAACCAGGGATGCATCAATTTCATAAACCACTCCGTTTAAGCTGACGGTTCTGTCTTTTTGCACCTTGCGCTTTGCTTCAAAAAGAAAAAGGTCATCAAGGTCAACCCCTGGTTCAGGGTATCGTACTCTTTGCCCGATCTGTGCCCAGCGATCCAGCGGTGGTTCGCCAAGAATTCTATGAGGCGTACGGTGATATTCAATTTCGATATAGGCCCATAGCGCCCTGTTGATAGCTTCAAGGCTCTGCATGTCTTTTTCTGACAGCATGGGGAGGAACTGAAGACGTATCGTCCTGAACCACCGTTCTATTTTTCCTTTTGCTTCTGCATGATATGGCCTGGCATGAATCAGGGTTACCCCTAATTTGGCACAGACAAGTGACAGGTGCTGTGAACGAAAAGCTGAACCGTTATCCACAAAAAGACGCATGGGAATTCCACGTCTGAGTATTGCCTGTTTGAACACGTCCATGAATGCGGTGGTCTTTTCTGAAAAAGCAAAAGCAGCATAGAGAATGACCCTGGTCGCATCGTCAATAAGAGCAATGAGATAGGTTTTACGCTTTCTCCCGCCTTCTGCTCTGACGGCAGGCCCGTGCATGACATCACTCATGCAGAGCTCACCGGCATACTGGTATGAAAAACGACGATGATCTTTAGATGGTGATTTCTTCTGTCCGGTTAACCCGTGGCGAACAAACAGCTTGTACACTGTGGATTGGGGCAGGCGAATATCATCGGGTATTGCCCCGGTTGCCCTGGCTTTTTTAATGACCACGGGAACGGTCAAATCCGGATACTCTTCCCTGGTACTCAGGAGAATATCCGCCACTTCAAGTGGAAGCTTGCGAGGCTTTCCTTTGTCAGTCCGAACTTTGGGCAGTAATCCGTCAAATCCGTCCTTACGATATTTCTTCAGCCAGGAGCGAATAGTTTCCTCGGCAACCCGGGTACGGCTGGAACCGGGAATGGAATAGTCCTTCTCTGCTTTTTTTCGGATCAGTTGATACAGACCCTTGGTTCCTGGCGGCAGGTGAATAAAATCCGCAATAACCCCGTACCGGAATAGAGCTGTCTGTTCGGACAAATCATTCGAATCAATTTTTTGCATAACGCCCTCCATGCGTATCTTGAATGTATGGAGGCGTTGTATCCGATTACAAGGTCATTGCCAGTCCCCATCAATTGTTGGATGATAAACAGGAAGAATACCGGTGATGATAGCGGGGGCCGAAACCGACAATCGGCGGCAGGCTCTGCAGATGTTCCGCACACAAAGAACGAAGAGAAGACAACACTGTCTGCACTCCGTATTTCTGCCGAAAAGAGGGGAGATCAGCAGGACATTCGGTACAGAAAAGCCCTGTCAGGATATTGAGAATTTCCCGGACATATTTCAGTCTTCTTCTCAGCCACCGCAAACCGGAAGGAAGCGTAATATCAGGGCGCAGTAATTCTGCAGCCTGCTCCTGACTGGTCGCCTGCGCAGCAACGTTGACGACATGCTCTACTTCGTCTAAAGTTCCTGGAAAACGGGATGCAAAAAAATCAGGAAGCATACTGATGGTGCAACGCTTTTTCGGGCAATACCACCTGGCCACCAGGCAATACTCGGGAAACTTCCTGGGATAGGTTCCATGCCGGGAAACGCCACACCCTCCGTCAGGGTGAAAAGGGCAGCAATCCAGCTGGACATTGTTCCAGGCTTGTTGCTCCCTGTATTCTTTTTCAGTCAATTGTTCAGGATATCGAATCTGCATATGAAAATAGGAAGAAATGAACCCTGCCCCTGCGGTAGTGGCAGGAAGTATAAAAAATGCTGTTTGAAGCCGGCACAACCAACTCCAAAGGCAAAACCTACGTATGTGTATACCGACCTGGATGAATTATCAAATCAGGTGCCGAAGTTAATCAGGCAGGGGAAATATGATGCGGCAGAAAAGATCTGCCAAACACTGCTCAATGAATTTCCTGAACAGATTGATGGATTACACAGGTTTGCCGAGGTCTTTGAAGCCAGAGGTGAAAACCGGAAGGCTGCTGAGTATTATCGTAAAACTGCTGAATTTGCCGAACAGGAAGTAGGCTTTGGAAAGGAGTCAGTGGATTATTTTAAAAATAAGGCTGAACAACTAGCTGAAAAGAAAAACTAATTTCTCTTTCTTTTACGGTTTCCAGTAAACCACCGGTGGGATAATCAGATAGTTTTTGACGGTATTTTGTTATTTATTGGGCCTGACAACAAGGATACTTGCAGGGCGGGTCTCGATGGAGAGCAGGTGGTGTATGACCTGGGCCATCAGTGTCGATTTTCCACAGCGGCGCACTCCTTTTAACACGATTACTTCTTTGGAGTCAAGTTGCCGCAGA
>JAYEKB010000142.1:0-3842 GCA_034660835.1 Thermodesulfobacteriota bacterium | reverse complement strand
GGATTTTGTAATTGAAAATCGTGCAAATATGACCCGAAGAAGAGATGCATAGGTGTAACACTTATTTCTTAACAGGCCCTTACCTCATCTCTGACCTACCGGGACTTACAGATATGGATCAGGGCGGTATATGGCTGGTAGCTTGCAGAGTAAATAGATATTGTAGTAATGTAAAAATTGAGGTTGGCAGATTGACCAGACAATTTATATACCCCTTGATGACCACGACCTCGGCCTACGCATCAAGGTGCTAACCCGATCAGCCAGATGGAAAAAACTTTGAGCAGATCGCCCGTGTCCTGTGAGCAGGGCATAAGATGAGTTAAAAAAGGGAAGAGGAAAGTTGACATGCTTGGACAAAAGAAAAAAAAGGACCTGGGGTTTGCTGAAGCTCTTGTAACAGTGTCAATAAGAATGGTTTTTGATGGTCCCGGGGGTGATCTTATCAAAGAGCACTGCCACGACCAAGATGATCTCGACAGATTTATGCTTGCCCTGGCATTAGGTCATGCGGCTTTAGCAACAGTAGCCATAAATCTCAAACTTACAGTTGACCATTCACGCAAAACGCAAATCCTTAATCACCTGAAAGAAACAATTATCTACAAGCTGAGCAAGCCCTCACACGACTTCCATATAAGCAAATATATTATTGCTGACCATGAAGTTGAAATGGTTGAATCAGAATACGGAAATTGCGATTTTACTACAGACATGAAAATGCTACTGAGCTGCATTTATGATTCAAGAATACACGAATATGTTTCAGCCATTAGAGAAGGGCTTGAAAGGGTAAAAAAAGACGGCGGGTCCAGAATTAACCCTTTCTTAAAAATGATCAACGCTATGGGTAAGCATGTATATGGAGACGATTATGCAAAGGATGCTGTTTTTATATCAAAGATATCCAGTATGATGTTTGCGATCCTGCAAAGTATGATGAGTGTTTGTGAAGAATATAAATAAAATTGCTGCCATTACTCAGCACACTCCGGAAAAGAGTTTTCAGTTCGTTCGCTATAATGGCTGATACTCCACCCGCATGCAGCAGGTCATCCGCTTGATTCTCATCGAAACGATGTGGATGCTATCTTATGGCGACGCATAAGCCGTTGCAAAGCCTGCCGCTCCATACCGCACTGGCGGGCAGCAGCTGACACATTTCCCTGGGTTGCGGTCAATGCACTGGTAACATAGGAACAAATAAAAGAGTTGAGCACCTCCTCCTTTGCCTGCTTATAGGGGAGTTGCAAATAACATGCTTGAGCATTTATCCTTGTGCCGGTGGCGAGAATGGTTGCTCCATCTTCATCAGGCATCAGATCCATCGGTGTCACCCTGCTTCCCCGGCACAACAGAACTGACCGGTTGATGATATTCTGCAGTTCCCTGATATTGCCCCTCCACGGACGCCGAAGCAGGCACTGCAGTGCCTCTGGTGTAAATTCAAGACCTGAACGATCATATTCTTTGGAAAAGATTTCCAGAAAATGCTGGGCAAGCAACGGGATATCAGAACTGATTTCCGCTAAGCTCGGCATGGTAACCGTCATTACGTTGAGCCGGTAATACAGATCCTCCCTGAATTCACCTTTTTCGATTTTTTCCTCAAGATTCTGGTTTGTTGAAGACAGCACCCGCACGTCCACCGGTATAGTTTTCGTCTGGCCAAGCGGTTGAATTTCTTTTTCCTGCAGCACACGCAGCAATTTGGTCTGGATTGATACGGGAATATCGCCAATTTCATCAAGCAGGATGGTTGACCCATCTGCTTCGACAAAGAGACCCGTTTTATCCTGATCCGCGCCCGTAAAAGCCCCCTTGTGATAACCAAAGAGCTCACTTTCAAGGATTTGCTCAGGCAGAGCAGGACAGTTCACAATTACCATTTTTTTTCTGGATCGCGATCCCATCTCATGCAGAGCGCGGGCAGCGAGTTCCTTGCCTGTACCTGACTCGCCACGGATAAGAACTGTTGCCGTACCGGGAGCGAGACGGTTAAGTAGATCGAGAGTCTGTCGTAGTTTCTTTGAGCGCCCCACAAAACCCGTTACCCGGTGATGATCAACTAACTGCTGGTGCAGTTGCTGATTTTCGCGGACAAGCCGGGTTCGTTCCATTGCCCTGTTGACGGCGTGGACAATCTGGTCATTTTCAAACGGTTTTTCAAAAAAATCATAGGCACCGTCTTTGAGCGCCTGCACAGCAAGATCTATGGTGCCGTATCCGGTCATGATGATGGTAGAAACAGCAGGATCAATTTCACTAAGTTGACGCTGAAATTCCAACCCGTCCATGCCGGGCATTTTGATGTCGGAAAGGACTACATCCGGCTGCCATTCCCTGACTATTTCAAGGGCTGTATCGGCCGAGTCGGCAAGCTGCACCTCGCAGGCAAGTTTTTTGGTGATGAGCTTACCGAGCATAGTGCGCATGTCAAGCTGATCATCAACAACCAGGACTCGTTTAGTGTTGTTGTTTTCTTTCATCCTCTTATTTTTTGCGGTAAACATTCGGCTTGCACGAAAAAAATGCCATAACCTGGGCCTGTAAATATTTGGGCAGTGCTCCAGGTTCGGACAGATAAGCGTAGACTTCGAGCGGGGTGGCGTAGCGTACTAGTGTTACGTGAGCCAGCCCGATCGTCCGGAAATGGGGTGCTGCCCGAATATTTATCTTTTCAGGCTGTCGGCCATAGCTTTGAAACATACCTGAATAAAACGCCCGGATACGGTGTCAGCCATTGAAAACTCGAGAGTGTCTTTTGGCTGGAAAGTACCGGTCAGGGCCAGAAAAATATTTTGAGATAAATTTTTAAGCATAGCGGTAAATTCATTCCTCCGCTGGACAGACAGACCGCTCCCTTTCCAGCGGCAGCGAAAAGGCCTGTTTTCAAAAACAGCACATTTTCCATCAAATGACAGAGGACAGGGGGTCCCTGTCAATTGAAAAAGACTCTCGAAACTCTCGGATGCAAGGAGTTCATGGCGTTGATGGAGTATTGCAACGGTTTTTATGACAGCAGCATTTTCCAAAGCCTTTTGCATGGCTACCTCACGTGCATCGCTTGATAGTTTCCGGTTTAGAATATCCTGCAGCCAGATACTTTCAGCAAGCTGCAGCTCAAAATACTCTGTGCAGCAATCCGCATTGTCCATGCCGCAGACTGTCGCCGGAGGACAGGTTGCAATTTCAGATGTCAGTTCAAGCTGCACGGCCTCATATTCCTCGAGAAAAGGGGCCATGTCATGCGGACGCTCCGACTCCACCTGCGGAGCGGTGGCGGTCAATACCCCTTCCTGTTTATGAAATTTTCGCAGCAGCCTCCATTGACTGAAATTAGTTGGGCTGGCACGGGTATTCTTTAGTATTTTTTCAGCCTTTTTCAGACCAAGACCACGGCGGACAAAATAGGCGGAAAGAAGTGTGCCGGTTCTGCCCTGACCATGACGGCAATGTACGAGCACTTTTTTATTTAAATAGATTGCCTCGTCAAGCCAGGCCAGAGCCTTTTCAAGCTGCTCAATCGTCGGCGCTGTTTCATCGGGAATGGGGATATAATAGACCTCAAAACCGGCCTGCTCCTCAAGCTCATGCAGATCACTGAATTCACCGCAGAGATTGATAATGGCATCGATCCCCTGGTCCCTGATGCTTTCAAGGTCTTCATGGGACATCGGCGCATGGCCGGCTGCAAGCCGATTCGTTACCCAGGTGAATTCATACATAGAAGATTATCCTGTTTCTGCTCTTTAATTTATGATTATTGAAACATGGTGACTATCCGGACACAATCTGTTTCCGATGAATTTATGATCAACGATTGCAGCATAATAATCTAT
>JAYEKB010000141.1:0-3843 GCA_034660835.1 Thermodesulfobacteriota bacterium | reverse complement strand
CATGACCACAACCATGGTATCTGAGTCCTGTTCAAATGTGGAGGGGGTATAGCTCAGCTGGGAGAGCGCTTGAATGGCATTCAAGAGGTCAGCGGTTCGATCCCGCTTACCTCCACCAAGTAAATATAAGGGGTTGCGGTTAATTTATCGCAACCTTTTTTTATTAAAATGGTAACTATTTAGAAGCACCCCATCTTCGGAGTCTACGCTTACCTGTCCATTTCGCCGTTACACTGCTGGCCTTCTCGAATAGCACCAGTATGCTTCAAAGGCCCAGGTAAGCGCAGACTCCGAATATGTGGCACTTCTGAACAGTTACAGCTCAGTGTAGATGGCAATTTGTTGTAGTATTTGAATAGTTACCTTTTTTCTATGTAAGATATCCTGCAAAGAACCTCACTCAGAATCTTCCATCATGCAGCCAGCGTATCAACCGTTCAACTCCCTGTCCGGTCGTTACCTTTTCGCTGTAGCCAAGAAGAGTCTTTGCATTTTTCCTGCTGAACCAGTGTGAGAGGGCCAGCTGCTCTGCCAGAAACCTGGTCATTTTGGGTTCTCGATCAAGCTGCAGAGTTCCATATACCTTTTCCAGCAGCCAGCCTATGGCCTTTGCTTTGCCAAGGCTGAGGTGTACTGATACCTCCGGCACATCCATACGGACAAACAACTCGTTAATCCAGCTCCAGAGCGATACCGGTTCCTGTTGACCAATAAAAAAAGCGTGTCCTGCTGCTGTGGCTGTTGTATGCAGATTATCTGCTGCCAGCAGGTGAGCATGAACCACATTGTCGATATAGGCGATATCCACCAGGTTACCGCCGTCACCAACAATCCTCAAACTCCCTTCACGACCTCGGGCCATGAGCCTTGGTATCAGGTTGGTATCACCCGGTCCCCAGACCAGGTGCGGCCTGATGGCAGTGGTCCGGCATTGCTCACTGTTTGCCTGCAGGACCTGCTGTTCGGCCAGAATCTTGGTGGTCGCATAGTGACAGAGCGGTTTAGCTGCGTAAGGGATTGACTCATCAACCCCTTCCAGATCGTGCCCGTCAAAGACCACGGAAGGGGTTGAGGTGTAAACCAGGGCCTGTACGCCCTGCTTTGTACAGGCAGCAAGTACATTCAATGTGCCTGTAACGTTAACAGCATAATACTCCTGGAAAGGGCCCCAGATACCGGCCTTAGCGGCAACATGAAAAACCGTGTCACAACCGGTTACCGCCCGGCCAACTGTTGCAAGATTGCGGATATCACCCTCTATACAGATTGCCCCGGCTGCTTCGGCTGCCGGATAGCGATGACGGCCAAGGACCCGGACATCTATTCCCCGCCCGCACAATGCACGGACCAGGGCAAGGCCTATAAAACCGCCGCCTCCTGTAACCAGCACCCTGTTCATGTTAAAAGGTCACCAACACCCCCATCTGCACGCGATCAATCCTTACGATATACGAACTGTATAATCGAATGACTTGATCACGCACAGCTGGCGGTACTGATAATCTTTTAAAGTTCTGAAGTTTAACCAACACGGTTACGCCTTGGTGAATTCTAATGTTCATGGGACCTCCATGATCTGCATCATTTTCAGAGCCCATTTCCACAGGAGTCTGCCCGCAGTCTTTTCTCGGCCCAAACCGCCAGTTTTTCCCGAAATATTTTTGCATTATGGCGGATATCAACTGGAAAAGCTGGATGGACCAGAAACGTTTTGATCCTGCGGGTCAGCTCATTAGCCTCTGCCAGTTCCCGCAATTCCCCAAAGAGCTGTTGTGTTTCACGCCCTTTTTGCCGCAACTCGACAATCAATACCGGCTGCTGCTCGCCCGACCTGCCAACACCCACCAGGGCAGAGCGCAAAACCTTTTCATGTTCATTGAAAATTGCCTCACAGCAAATCGTATACATCACTCCTTTTGAAGTCTCTACCCGGTGTGCCTTACGGCCACAGAACCAGAGCCGTCCCTCTACGTCCAGATAACCCATATCTCCCATTCGGTGCCGAAAGCTTGAACCGTCTGCAATCTTGGCTTGCCTGGTTTCCTGCTCGTTATGATCATAGGTCTTTGTTACCACCGGCCCTTTGGCCACAATTTCGCCGATCTCACCCGGCGGCAGCAGGACTGCATCGGCCCAGTCGACAAGTGGTCCGTCTACCGACATCATGATGGCAATGCTCATCCCCGGCAACGGTCTTCCCACACAGGTACCTCGACCCAGACGAGTCTGCGGCCAGGTATGCTCCTGGATTTCCCGGCCGGTAATCGAGGCCAGCGGCAGACATTCAGTGGCACCGTAGGGCGTGTGGATCTCGCCTTTTGGAGACATGATCCGCTGCACACGTTTGATCAACTCGCCTGAAACCGGGGCACCGGCCATAAGAATTTTTCGTACAGGCAGCGTAATATCACGCTCCAGGCAATAGTTGCTGACTCCATTCCAGATGGCCGGTGAACCAAAGGAGTAGGTTACCTTCCAGTCGATCAGGGAACGGATAAACTTTACCGGATCCACCTCTGCCGGCCGGGTCGGGTCCATGTCCGGAATAACAGCAGTGGCCCCCAGAGCGGTTGCAAAAAGTGCAAAGAGCGGAAAACCCGGCTGATCCACATCGCCCGGGCCGATCTTGTAATAATCTCGTATCAATTGCAGCTGACTGAAAAAGGTGGAGTGGCTGTACTGCACCCCCTTTGGCGGTCCTGTGGAACCGGTGGTGAAAATAATGGCGGCCAACTCATCTTCTTCTGTCGTCACCGGGGTAAACTCCGTTCCCATGTCACGGATTGCAACGTCAAGGCTTATGCCAAGCAGGCCAAACGATGGCCCCACGCAGATCCTGGTTTCGACTGTCTTGAAAGGTTTTCTAAACAGGCGAGAGAACAGCTGCACCTGGGGAATACCAATCAGGACCAGGGGTTGAACAGAAGCAATACAGCGCAGCAAATTTTTATAGCCCATGCCCGGATCAATCAGGATTACTACGGCCCCCATCTTAAACAGTGCAAAGCTGAGACAGATAAACTCCATGGAGGGCCGAACCATGAGCATGACCCGATCGCCCCGCTCCACTGCCAGCGCTTCCAGGGTAGCGGCATAGCGGTTACTGTTTGCCTCCACTTCCTTGAAATTCCATTGCTGGTAACTGCCGTCTCGACCGGTGACAAGGGCCACCTGATCAGACTGCTCAGCTGCAACTTTTTGCAAGGCTCCGGCAATGTTATGATCAACCATCACAGGACGCAAGGAACGGTGTCAACAGCACCATAATATCATCCAGGGCATCTTCCAGCACGTAATGACCGGCCTCAGGAAAGTAATGGCTGTCTGCAGCCGGAAAACGGTGCTGCCACTGCTTATAAAAATAATCATTAAAACAAAAATCTTCACCGCCCCAGCACAGGAGCATGGGCTTATCCTGCAACCGTTCAAGGGAGGACTCAACACTTGAGAGCGTCCGCCATGAGGGATGATTCTCCTGCAGGGGAATGTCTTGCACAAAACGAAGTACCGTCACCCTGTTCTTCCAGGAGTTATAGGGATGGAGAAATCCTGCCGCAACCTCGGGCAGCATCTTATTATGTACGGCCATAAAGGTGGCGGGCCAGGCAAAACCGTTCAAGCCACGCACCAGCAATGGGCCAAGAACGGGCCAGCGGCAGACAGCAATGCGAAATGGGATACGGCTGGAATGGAAGGCAGCCGTGTTGAGAACCACAAGACCGGCAACCCGGTCCGGATGAAGCCCAGCCCAGCCCATGCCGATGGCTCCGCCCCAGTCATGGACGATCAGCACACATCTATCGACCTGCAATTGATCGAGCAGGGTTTCCAGATTATCAATAT
>JAYEKB010000140.1:0-3847 GCA_034660835.1 Thermodesulfobacteriota bacterium | reverse complement strand
CACCTGAGTAAGCAGGTAAGCGAAGACTCCGATAGTTGCCTATGCTTATTCAGGTAGCGACAAAGCAGGTGCGGCCGCATCGGCTTGCCTTCGGTGAACACTTTGCAAATTTCTAAAAAGAGATAGGCTTGAAATTATCACCAAAAAATCCGCGTGTTATGATGACTTAAACAAAGTGTTCATGAAATATGCGGGCTAAAAACTGATAGAGGCCACAGCAAGTTGACCTGTTGCCAACGCCTTGTTCATTGCCGGCAATGCATTTGTCCAAGTCGCGGTTTACCTTCGTCCAACCAGACAAGAACATGGGTATCACAAATGAGCATTATGCTACATCCCAGTCTATATTCAGAGGGGAAATCAGATTATCTTTACTCTTAATTATCCCCGCATGCATACCAAAAAGTGTTTCCGGCTTCTTACTATATGCTTTCAGAATGGAGACAGGTTTACCGTTTTTTGTTATTATGATTTCCTCTCCGGTCTGATTTACCTCGTCCATCAAATGCAGACATTTTGCCTTGAATTCCGATGCATTGATTGTTTGCATGCCGCTCCTCCCATATTTTCACTTTTCATAATGATTATAGTCATTATCATGGTCATTGACAAGTTGTCGTACGAGTTATTGGAAGATACACAGACAGCACGCTCCCCTGCCCCTCAATACTTTCCATTTCTATCCTGCCGCCTGTGGACTCAATAATCGACAGTGAAACGGACAGACCCAGTCCCGTGCCTTTGCCCGGTTCTTTGGTTGTGTAGAACGGATCAAAAATAACAGCCAGCTTTTCCCCGGCAATACCGATACCGTTATCACTGATTCGAATACGAAGGAACTCTGCTGGATCATCTTCAGATTGTGATACAGGAACATCAGTTGATACGGTGACAACACCATCATCTCCCTGCCCGGCAGCTACCACGGCATCAGCACTGTTAAGCAGACAGTTAAGCAAAACCTGGCGCAGTTGATCCTGATCTGCATAAACCGTATCTCTGTCTGCATCCAGGCTGCATGTCAGCTGTATACTCTTGAAAACCGGTTGCATCTGTACCATATCAACAACCGAATGCAACAGCCCATGCAGTGAAAAAACTTCCGGTTCCCCTTTTGATACCCTGGCAAAATCAAGCATCTGGCGAATAAGTGCATTTACGCGCTGCAGCTCCTGGTCGGCACGGTTGATAAAATCCCGGTGCTGATCGCTTTGATTTACAGACCGTCCCAGTAATCCAAGGTATCCCTGCACTATTCCAAGGGGATTGCCGATCTCATGAGCCAGCCCGGCAGCCATCCTGCCTACGGATGCCAGCTTTTCCGTGCGGATCATTTCCTGCTGCTGTGCTTGCAGCTGCCGGTTAGCAGAGCCAAGCTCTTCAACAGTCTCTTCCAGCGATTTTCGATCCTGTTCGATTCTTGCCAACATACTGTTTAAGCTGGTTGCAAGTTGGCCAAACTCTCCGCCCGGACTGTCGGCAGCAAACAAAAAAGGTTGCTGATCGTTATACTGATCAGCCAGCAAAACAAGACGTTCAATGGGCCGGACGACTACCTTTCTCATCCTGAAAAAACCAATAACGCTGAATATCAAAAGGTTGATCAGTATATAGACCAGCACGGTTTTCTCTGCCCGCCGGAGAACTTGAAACATGGGCTTAAGTGAACGGTTGATGCCGACAGCACCAATGATTTGACCCTGGCGTACAATCGGTTGTGCACTCACAAGAACATGGCTGCGAAAACTGATCAGTCCGAGAAATGATCCTGAATAATGAATCACAGGTTGACCGGTCTGTACTGCCTCTGCAATTGTTTCAACCAGCAAAGGAGTAAAAAAATCAACACGGATCAGGTCAGCAGGGATTTCACTCCCTGTGGACAGAAGAAGACGTCCTTTTTCTTCAGGAGGATAAAAATCCGCAAAAGAAAAAGAATCCGGGGAAACATCATGCAAAGCAGAAATATCAGGGGGAAGCCGATCCAGTACACGGGCAAGCACCGCCTTATCGCGTTCAATCTCACGCTGCAATGCATCATGCTGCCAAAAAATGATCAGGACAGCATTCACCAGCAGCATGCTCATCAGCAGCAATCCACCGACTATAAAAGATAACCTGGTCTTTATTCCTTGCAAACCCATATCAAACGATCACGGGTCACAGGTTGGGGTCACACAAGGTTCGGGTCAGGTCTTGCAAAAATACACTTTTTTCTGTCATCATCAAGGAAAAAATCCTCACACCGGTTACCGCGGGCAGTTATGTGATAATATGCGCCTGGATATTCCATGTAAAGTGGTCGTGCTATGAATTTATAATACTGCAGACCATAATACTTTACAAGACCCCACCTGGTTAGAGCTTAGCCCGCATATTTCATGAACACTTTGCTCATTTTAAGGTAACCTCTGTAAATCATATGATAAAATTGCGCATTATTCCCTACTTTAAATTTGCAAAGTGTTCATGAAATATGCGGGTTAGTTGTTAAGCGCCCGGACACGTGCCTCACGTACCTGCGGGGGATTACCGGGTGGCGGCTGCAACAGGTACATATTGAGTACTTCCTGCACAACAATCTCCGGTTTCATACCCATTATCGTAAATGGGCCAGTTGGAAAGTTAGTTACGACCCGAAAATTCAGAACCTTCTTACTGTGCAGACTGAAATAGCCCAGTGTTTTCTCTATGAATGAGTCTCCAACAATAAACATCATATCCATTTTCCCGTTGGGGTTATCTATCTCACGCACACCAAATTTTGATCTCCCGAATCTCTTTGCTTCAATCTTGGGCAGAGTGTGATCAGAGATACCATTTTTACCGAAATTATATATCAATGCATATTTGCTTTCAGGCTTCGGAAAGAATGAAAAGTAAGTGTCGTTCTGGTGCCGCAGAGGGTCAAGACCAACCATGCCCATGAACCTTGCATGAACCCAGTTTGTCTTTTCTTTACGTACAAACTCTTCCACTTGCCCTGCTTTTAGCTGGTACCGGGGATATGCGGCATTGATTCCATCAATGATTGCCTGGTATGCACACAGCGCACCGTAATAATTCCAGTGAAAATCAGTACGGTAGTAGAGAGGAATAGCTGGATTATCCTCTTTTGCTGCCAGTAAAGCTTCCCGGAGATCAACAACCGGTACTATCGATTTTTCCCTTAAATAGATGATCAGCTGATCGTACCGGGTAGGCAGATTAAGTTTCTGCTTCATCTTTAGAATTCGTTCCGGCAATTTTTCCGGATACACAAGTGCCTTTGTCGGAGCCAGCGCAAATATGTAACTGGACCCTCTTTCTTTCAGCCAGTAATACCGTTCTTCAAGTGCTATCCGCCAGGCCTCCAGATCAGACTCCGTAAAAGGGTTCTGGCCCATATAATCAGTAACATTGTCAAAGGAACCTACGATATCCTTTTCTACCCGCCGCCCGCCGTAACCTTCAAAAAACCAGTTATCCTTACCGATAATTACCTTGGTTGTTGGTGAAAAACCCAAGGTGAATATTTTACTTTCAGCATTCAGGGTGAGCAATTTCTTTCGAAAATAAAAATTGCGGACAAATGTCTTTTCCAGGGACTCTCTGGACATCTTTAATGCGGAACTAAAACCACTGTCACGATTTTCAGCAAAAACCTTCCTGACATTCTTTTTTATGTGCAGCAATGATTCAGGTTGCAGGCTGAGAAACATCGAGCCCAGCAGTACTGTAACAAAAAGAGAGATAATCAGGAGGGAGCCAACAAATCCAAATCGATTCTCCAGCTGCCAGTTTTCTTCAAGAATTATTATGGACAATACGATGGCTAATGCTGCCAGTCCGGCAACCACCAGGGCCA
>JAYEKB010000139.1:0-15321 GCA_034660835.1 Thermodesulfobacteriota bacterium | reverse complement strand
GTATATTCACGGTTTGGAGTACAAACAACAACCCGTTTCAAGCTTTCGCCTTCATTTCTTACCATTTTTTCCTTTCGTAGATTTATACCTTGAATCTGGTGTGTTTAACGCCCAAGATGAGTAACATATTGTAACATGCGTTTCGTCTACCTCTATCCGTTTGATGTCCAGCAGCGTTTCAGGACATCAATAACTCCTCAAGGCTCTTTTGTAGATCCACCAGACCAAATGGCTTTCTCAGAAAACAGTCAAGCCTGTTCTCCTGCTCTTCAGGCAAGGGAAAATCGTTTTCGGAATATCCAGTGATCAATAAAATCGGCATTGCAGGATCGATCGTTCTTATTATTTCCTTGGCTTCAATACCATCCAATATAGGCATGGATATGTCCATCACAGCAGCACAAAAATCAACATCCTGTTTACGCACCTTATTTACCGCCTCTTGGCCATTTTTAGCTGTATGAACTTTGAATCCCAACTGTTCAAGTAATATCTTGCAAAGAGTAAGAATTATTGCATCATCATCAACAAGGAGAATATCACCTGATAACTGCACATTCCCATTTTGTACCCATTGAGAAGAAGTTACTGTTTGCTGAGAGGATGAGATAACCGGTAGCAGCAGCTTGACTGTTGTTCCTTTGGTTAAAATACTTGCAGCCGTTACAGCCCCACGGTGTTTTCGCATAACCCCTACAGTCAGGGCCAGACCAAGGCCCCTGCCAACAAATCGGGTGGTATAAAAAGGTTCAAAAATTCGTGGAAGATTCTTCGGGTTGATCCCCTGGCCTGTATCTTTAATCTGGCAAAATGCATACATGCCATCCTTGGTCTCCTCGGCCTGAAAAGCTATGGGAAAAGAATCCGTTGTGCAATACTCCGTACCAAAGCTAATCTCGATCGTTCCTGTACTGTTCACCAGGGACTCCACAGCGTTGGTGAGTATGTTCTCTATGACCTCTTGGATCTGCTGCTGATCCAAAGAGCAGTAGAGTTCTTGCGCTGGTGGAATAATTTTTAAAGAAATTGAAGAATGAGAGAGACTTTTGATAGCAGTGCCGCATTCCCTGACAAGATTGAAAAGAGAGAGTTCCCGGAGTTGCAGAGGTCGTTGACCAACGTAACTCAGCATCATGGAACCTACCTGAGATGCCCCTCTGGCTGCCTCTGCTGCATTCGAGGCCATCTTATATTCATCAGAGTCTTTAAGCAGGGTATGCGTCATGAGATCCAGGTTGCCCTGTACCACCATCATGGCATTGTTAAAACGATGGGCAATTGCTCCAGCCATTGTTTTCAAGCTTTCAAAGCGTTTGAGCTGTTCTTGTTGCATTGCAGATTTCAATACAATCTGTTCCTGGCGCTTCTGCTCGCTAATGTTCACCAGATATCCTTGATAATGCGTAATATCCCCTTGATCATTTCTAATGATGGTTGTTGTGTCAAGGACCCATATTATGTTCCCGCTGCGGGTAATAAGTCGATATGGCTCATGAACAAATGATTCAGAATTGTCATTAGAATGGGTAGTTACTTCGCTAGTGACCCGATCAAGATCATCTGGATGAATAAGAGATGCGTAGAGGATAGAACCTTCTAAAAATTCTTTTGTAGAGTAGCCCAAGACACCAAAAACATTTCCAGAGACTTGTTCTACTGGCCAGTTTTCTCTGTTTTTCCATGTAAAAGTGACAACAGGACCATGCAGAAAAATATTTCGCTCTCTTTGCAAAATAATCTCCGCTTCATGTTTATCAGTAATATCCCGGTTTGATATTCTCCTTCCAATCCATGTGCCATTTTGTTTGAAAACAGAACTGCATTTGTGCCACATCCAACGAACTTGTCCACTTTTGGCAATTATGCGAAATTCCAGTTCTGCTTTTTCTGTTTCCGGACAGAGATGTTGGGACTGATGTTCAATCATCATCTTCCGGTCGTCAGGATGAGTAATCTTCAGCAATAAATCTGGATCAGCTGCAAACTCCTCTGGGGTATAGCCGGTGATACGTTCACATGATGGAGAAATATATTCGTAACTGCCGTCAGGCAACATCCACTTTTCCCAATCATAGGAAAAATCAGCCATGGTTCGGAATTTTTCTTCACTGTCGAACATTTTTATTTCAAACCGTTTGATTTTTCTCGATATAGAAAAAGGCCATAAATGAACAATTGAAGCAAAGGTCAGGCGACTCACAAAGAAACCAGGGATTTCAAATAATGTAGTGGATCACGCTGTTTTCTCTATGACTCTGGCACGAACATGTAAGGTAAATGTTTGCTGGCCAGCCATAAAAAAAATATAAGGGCAAAGAGGGCCACACCTTCCAGTCTTGCCAGTGAAAAAATGCTGTAATGGCAATTATACATGCTGCATGACGAATGGGAACAGAAAAAACAAGGATAGGCTGGGGAGTATATGTCATACATAGACTATAGATAGATTGTGACTGTTGTCAAAAGCAAGCTGAAAATAAAATTACAGCTATTTTTTACTTTTATTGGTCGTCTTTGGTGTCGAAGAATAGGGCTACATAAACCATTATCCGTAAAAAATCTGTAGAGGAAAAGCCGCTAATAGCCTCATAACTTTGGTTATGATATACTTTCACATTATGGTATACATGATAAAGAGCCAAATTTCCTGAGTAATCCGGGTAAACTATTTTTTCCAAATCCCTAAAAGTACCAACGAATACTGTTCAACGACAATTATTTCACACCCAAACAGAAGGAGACAATTTGAATGATGAAATACATACGAAACAGTTTGTTCTGCAAAACTTTTTTTACTTTTATGAGTATTGCGTTATTGGCAGGTTGCGCAAGCGTTGAAAAGCTAAGTAAACCCAAACCTGTGCCAGAAATACGCCCAGGTATTTTGCAAGGCTATTTGCCGACCGATGCGCTTCCCAACAGTTTAGCTCTCATTCCTCCTCCGCCCGCTGCAGGTTCTACTTCTCTCGCATTTGACGAGGATGTGAGCCGAAAAAGCATCGTTTTGCGCGGCTCGCTGCGCTGGAAGTTAGCTGCTGAGGACGCCAACCTGATGTTTCCACAGGCGGCCAGCACTTTCTCCTGTGCGTTGAACGTCTCAATCACGGAGCAGAATACACCGCAAATATACATGCTGATGCGGCGAACCCTTACCGACGCGGGTCTTTCTACTTACACGGCGAAGAATCATTACAATCGCCCCCGCCCATTTGTCGTGAACAAAGAGTCCACTTGCACGCCTGATGAAGAGGGAAGCTTGATGAAGGATGGTTCCTACCCTTCAGGGCATACGGCTATTGGATGGGCATGGGCTCTCATTCTTAGCGAGATCTCCCCCGAGCAGACCGATGCGATCCTCGCCCGGGGGTGGGCCTTTGGGCAGAGCCGCATAATATGCAATGTACACTGGCAAAGCGATGTCATGATGGGGCGAATTATGGGTGCTGCCGTAGTTGCCAAGTTACACTCCGATCCAGCATTTCGTGCCGCAATAGAGGTTGCCAAAGCTGAACTTAAAGCTGTTCGTGCCAAAAGTCTACAACCTGCGTGGGATTGTAAGGCCGAAGCTGATACATTAGCAGAATACCCACCGTTGGCACCCTGGCCGGCTAACAAATAAAATATAAAATCAGCGAGTACAGCAGGAATCACGCTTGCTGACTCGAAACATCAGTGGCGTCAGGAGCCAAATCGCTTACCCGCAGATGCACTCAATATTGTGATCATCATGACAGATGATACCGGTTTTGGAAATGCTGAAACCTTTGGAGGTCCAATTCACACCCCGACCCTTACTTTACAGCATCCGAATAGTTTAATGTAGGTATGGATCCGGGATCCGCTGTAGCCATGGAATACCACGAGGAAATCCCATTCAAATTTAATGGTATAATCAACAGGTTGACCGTTAAGTATATTGAATAACAAAAAAACTTCGGCAAAGTATAAAAGATAATCGCCGGCCTTATGGTACGTTCCATGGTCGGCTATTATTATATACTTTTCCGTTGCCTGCTACTGCACAAACGTCAACTCAGATGCTCAGAGCTGACTCAACAATAACTTACTGTTTTAAGGACTAATCATATGTTAAAAACACAATACTACCTAAATTGAGCGATTCTTTGTTGCTAAAAATGCTTTTCTGTCGATTAACCTTATGTTATAATTCATGAAATGTTAAGTCTATAAAATTGTGAAGTTATAACCCAACGGGTGAAAGAGCATGAACGCAAAAAATAAAAATAATTATCGAAAAAGCGAGCTCAAAATCAACGAGCTTGACGTGACAAATGACTGCTTAACTGGTCGAGCAGGTTTATCTTTTTTTGTTGCGTACCTCCATGGCATCAATCTATTTCCGCTCATTGACCAGCTCTTCGGCAATTTGCGAAAAAGTAAAAAAGGTGGAACGGCAGTCGAGCTGTTCAAACAGATTTTTTGTTTTATGTTGGACGGAACCAGCCGTCACTTGGTGTATTTTGACAACCTCAAACATGACAAAGGTTATGCTGCGTGCATAGAATCCACAGAAAATGACCTGGCGTCATCACATGCAATTAAGCGTTTTTGCAAAAGATTTTCTTTTTTTAAGGTGTTTTTGTTCCGTCGTCTGCTTCAAAAACTCTTTATTTGGCGGTTGAATATAACCAACCCGGCTGTTGTCGAGCTCGGCATTGACACCATGGTGCTGGACAACGATGATGCTGAATGCCGGCATGGAGTAAAGCCGACCTACAAAAAGAAGAAAGGTTTCCAACCATTACAGATGAATTGGGGGCGGTATTTTGTTGACGCAGTTTTTCGAGGCGGCAACAAGCATTCCAATCATGGTGACACCGTCCAGAAAATGATCACGCACATGGTGAATCGTATCCGAAAAGAATACCGCAATGATGTTCCAATCATTATTCGAATTGACAGCGGCTTTTTTGACCAGAAGATTTTTGAAGTCTGCGAGAAACTTGGTGTCGGTTATATCTGCGGCGGAAAGATGTACAAGGACATTGTTGCATTTGCCGAAGGCACAACTGATTGGCAACGTTTCAATACACCCGGCAAGGAAGATATCTGGGAGTATGCCGAGTTTGGCAGCAAGCGCGACAGTTGGAATATGTTTCGCAGAGCCCTGTACTGCCGATTGATCAACTATGGCCCTCAACTGCGGCTTCCCGGAACC
This sequence comes from Thermodesulfobacteriota bacterium, assembly GCA_034660835.1. GTDB lineage: Bacteria > Desulfobacterota > Desulfobulbia > Desulfobulbales > Desulfobulbaceae > Desulfobulbus_C. Next base: position 10,142 of record JAYEKB010000139.1, on the reverse strand, counting down.
AGACCTGACACCATTATCATCACCAATCTTGGTCTTGGCGGGCGCATCGATGAACTTCTTGAGCAGGCGGGGCAGACCTCGGAATACTTGAGTGCTGATGCTGTTCTTGCTGGTTATCATGTACGCGGTAGTGATGAGTTGGCCAACCGTGCTTTGAAAGACTTTGGACATGAACAACTCCCCTTTACCCGGTTTACTCCCAACGCTGCCTGGTACTATATGATGCTGGTCGGTTTCTTTCTTTTTGAAGCATTTAAAGAGGATGTCGCCTGCCCTGCCGTTTCCGTGACTGCCTATGCATCTACGGTACGCCGCCAGCTCATAGATATAGCTGGTAAGATAGTCAGGCATGGTGGTAGAGTTGTGTTGAAAGTTGCTTACAGCATACAGCAGCCTTAAGCACCTCCAATTAGATGAGGTATTCAGGATGTGTGCTAACCCTCCTGTTCTACAGCATTAAATTAGTTCTTTGTTTGCATGCTGCGTGGGTAGCAACAGGATAAGTGTACCAATTTTTCAGAAAATTCAAGGAAATTTTGTTCAAAACAACGGATCATGTAGATTTGATTATCATATAATATTTATTCCTTTCTTGACAGCCAGTTTTTGAATAAATGGCTGCTTTTTACGGGAATTGATTTGCCAAAAAATGAAATCGCTCAATTTAGGTGAAAATAATCAAGTGATATATGAGCCATCTATCAGGAGGACGATGATAATATGAAGAAATCAGTGTATTCCATATGCGGGATGTGTACGGTGCGCTGCCCGATCCGGGTTGAGGTAGAGAACAACAATGTCACCTGGATTGAAGGGAATCAGCACCTGGTTGACGGCGCTCTTTGTGCCAAAGGGTCAGCAGGTGCGGCTCTGGTTACTGATACCGAACGTCCCCAGCAGCCATTGATGCGCGAAGGTGGACGTGGTGCCGGTCGTTGGCGGAAAGTGAGTTGGGATACCGCCTATGATTATATTGCTGAAAAATTAAAGAAAATTAAAATTGATCACGGGCCGGAGTCAGTGGTGTTGTCGTCTCGCGGCGGGCCGTGGCAGTCCATGTACAAGACTTTTATCCACGCCTATGGTTCACCCAATTATACCAACCACGATAACACCTGCGGCAATAACCCCCACCACGCAAGCCTGTCAATTAACGGCGTTGGGCGGGAGGGGTTTTCCTATGACATAAGAAATGCCCGGCATCTTGTGCTTTTTGGCCGTAACCTGTTTGCCTCGTTGAGAGTTGCTGAGAGTCAGCAAACCATGGACATGCTGGAAAACGGCGGCAGGATGACCTATGTCGATGTCCGCCAGACCGTGACCGGTATCAAGGCCACCCGTTTTTTTCAGGTTCGACCAGGCACTGATTATGCCCTATCCCTTGCCATAATTCATGAAATAATTGAAAAGGAGGCATTTGACGGTGAGTTCATAAATCGGTATGTCACCGGTTTTGATGAGCTCTGCTCCTTTGTTGAGCAGTACACTCCGGCCTGGGCCGCTAAGGAGTGCGGCATCAAGGAAAAATCGATTAATGCATTTGTTGAAGAGATTATCGAAGACCGGCCCGGGGTCATTTTTCATCCCGGCTGGAATATGTCCAGGTATAAGGATTCTTTTTATGCCAGCCGCGCTTTGCATATCCTTAATGTGTTGATGGGAAATATTGAACAGAAAGGCGGTCTGATCATCCCCAAGGGCCCAGCTGACTATGGAATAAAACCCATCCGTAATCTTGATTGCCCTGTCCCTGATATCAAACGGGCAGATGGCGTGGGTTGGAAACATAAGCATTTAGACCAAAAGGCAGGCGTGGCACATCTCTTTTTTGATGCCATGAGCAGTGGTAAGCCCTATCCGATCAAGGCCTGGATCGCCATGCGCCATGATCCTTTTACTTGCATGCCCGATCCCCAGCAGCAGAAACTCTTTTTTGACAACTGTGATCTGCTGGTTTCCATAGACACCCATTACAGCGAATTCGGCTGGTATTCAGACGTGATTTTGCCGGAATCAACCTATCTTGAACGCGATAATCCTATTTCTGTAGAGGATGGAATCTTCCCCCGTTTTGAGATACGTCGTAAGGCGGTTGAACCTGAAAATGATACCAAACCAGGCTGGGAAATTTTTAAGCAGCTTGCCACAAGACTCGATCTTGATGCATATTTCCCATACAACTCAATCGAGGAACTCTGGAACTGGCAGCTTGAACCAACGGGCTATAGCATTGAGGATTTTAATGAGAAAGGGTTTATTTCACTCAGTGATGAACAGATCATCTACGATTCGGACAAGCTTGACGGTCAGTTCGGCACTCCGTCGGGAAAGATTGAAATCCTGAGTAAGAAACTGGACGATGCCGGCTTACCTTCACTCAAAGAATATTCTTCGCCGATTAAGCCCGATAAAGGCATGTTTCGTCTTGTTTACGGGCGGTCCGCAGTCCACACCCATGGCCATACCATCAACAATCCTTTACTCAATGAATTGATGCCTGCAAACACCCTGGCGATCAATACCAGGGCTGCCGCCAAGCTCGGGATCCATCAGGGAGAACTGGTTGAAGTAACAGCTGAAGACGGTAGTTACACCGGTACGGTTCAAGCCCATGTGACAGATTTTATTCACCCTGAGGCGGTATTTACGGTGCATGGTTTCGGCAGGCAGATACCGCTGCAGAAAAATGCGTATCATGCAGGGTTCAGTGATCAGAAACTGATGATCGGTAAACTTGATGATTGGGATCATGCCGGAGGCGCCATCAATCTCTGTGAATCCTTTGTTGTTGTTCATCGCAGTGTGCGTAATCCCAGGACGAGGGTTGTTGAGCTATGAATAAGTATATGATATATCTGAATAAGAATCGGTGTATTGGTTGCCTTGGCTGTGAGGTTCACTGCAAGACAAATAAAAAATTGCCGGTTGGTCCTATTCTTTGTGAAATCAAATATCTGCCGCTCAAATTAATCAAGGGTGTGCCAAAAACCGAGTTTTCCTTTCACTCGTGTTATCACTGTGAGGACCCTTTTTGTGTGCCGATTTGCCCAACCTCGGCAATGACTAAACGGGATGACGGGATTGTGTATATTGATCAGGAAAAATGTATTGGCTGTATGTCCTGTGCCGGAGCCTGTCCCTGGACGGTTCCGCAGCGCAACCCGGAGACAAACAAGGCGATCAAATGTGATTACTGCATGGATCGGGTTGATATCGGCTTAAAACCGGCCTGTGTTACCAAGTGTACCACCCGTGCATTAAAGTTTGTTACCCTTGAGATTGTTGAATAGATTCTCTCGTTGCAGCTGCTAGCACAATTCACCCAAACTATCGCCCGTACACACTATTGAGGAGATAAATATGGATCCCCTGGTGCTCACAACGGAAATGATAACCGTATTTGCTGTTCTTGGTATGGTCATTATCCTCCTGGTATTCAATCTATTGCGAGTCGATGTCGTCGGGCTGCTGGTCATGACCCTGTTGCCGCTTATCGGCATTCTTACCGGCAGGGAGGCGATCGCCGGCCTGGGCTCCAACGCCGTTGTAGTCCTCATTTGCGTCATGACTATCGGTGCATCACTTGAAAAGACCGGTATTGTGGGTAAAATTGCCGCGAAAATCATGAAAATTGCCGGTACCAGTGAATCCAGAGTAGTCACCCTGCTGGGAGTAACAGTGGCTATTCCTTCCGCTATCATGTCCAATGTGGGAGCCGTCGCCCTGATGCTTCCCGCTGCCCTCAAGGTCAGTAGGCTCAGCGGTATCCCCGCTTCAAAAATTATCATGCCCATGGGATTTTGTGCCAATATGGGCGGAAATCTTACTCTGGTCGGCGCTACGCCGCTTATTATTCTCAACGATATTATGGGAAACTGGTGGACCGCAAATTCACCATCAGGCGAGAGTTTTGTGCCACTTGGTCTGTTTTCCATAACCCCAATTGGAATTGCCATGGTCGTGGGTGGCCTGGCTTATTTTCTATTGATCGGCTGCAGGTTACTTCCCGTACGTGAAGAAAATGAGGAAGGTGGTGTTGCCAGTGCCAGGCTGGTTGAACTGTACGGCGGAGAAGTAGGAAAAGGGTTTGAGTGTGTTGTGCCGGAAGATTCTTCCGAGCAGTCCCTTGGCCAGCTTGATATTCGATCAAAATACAAAGCCACAGCCCTGGCAGTTGGCCAGAATAGAGGAATCACTAAGATTCTGGCTCCTGATGGTACAACGCTGGTAGGACCTGGAGACGTTGTTGTCCTGGCGTGCCGACAAGAATCCTTGGAGGCAATTGTTAATGATTTAGGCTGGCAGCCAAGGGATAACTACGAGACATTTGTAGCAGAAGCATCACCGGATCAATATGGTGTGATAGAGGGCATTGTTTCTTCCCGTTCGGCTGTTAACGGGTATACAATGAAAGAGCTTGCACTTAGAAAACTCTATTCCATCAACCCGCTGGCCGTTATGCGGGGAAGCAAAACTTTCATCGATAACATGGCGGATCTTGTTTTGAAACCCGGTGATACCATCCTGCTCCATGGCAAGTGGGACAGCCTCCGAACCCTGCAGGAAAAAAGTGATTTAATTTACACCGAAAACCTGCGCGGGGAAGATATCAGGGAGGACAAGGCCGTCCTGGCCCTGGTTGCCTTGACTGCTTTCCTTGTTCTTGCGCTGGGTACAAATCTGGCGCTGTCCGTGGCCGGTCTGGTTGCCCTGATGATCCTGGTGATCGGAAGGGTTATGCCTATTGATGAGGTATACAAAGCTGTTGAATGGAAAACCATTTTTCTGGTTGCAGGCCTTATCCCGCTGGGAGTTGCCTTTGAAAAAACAGGGGCAGCAAATTATCTGGCAACGACGATTCTGCAGCAGGTGGATGGCCTTACACCCATGCTTCTATATCTGATCCTGGCCGTGATGACCTCCTTTTTTGCCATGTTTGTTTCCAATGTCGGCACCACGGTTCTACTGGTTCCCATAGCCATGAATCTGGCATCGCAGGTCGGTTGTGATCCAAGAATTGCAGGAATGGTTGTAGCTGTTGCCTCTATCAATACCTTTATGCTGCCGACACATCAGGTAAATGCCCTCATCATGCAGCCCGGAGGCTACACAACTACGGACTACATGCGTGTGGGCAGTGGTATGATGGTGCTTTTCCTTGTAATCCTTATGATTATGCTGAAACTTTTTTATTGAGATTTAGGTATGATGATTTCGACAAAAGGGTTCTACTCCGTTATTCCCGCCTACGCGGGAAGATGCTGCAGTTGATTTGTTTAAAAAAGGGTAACTATTCAGGTGCACCTCATCTCCGCCCATTTAAGTCTGCTCGAGTAGCACAAGTACGCTTCGCAGTCATAAATGAACGAATCTAAGGCACCCCTTGTACAGTTACATGAATGTGGTTTTGCCAGTTTGCGGCACCCACCTGAATAGTTACAGAAAAGGATTAATAATGCTGAGTAAGCCTTTTAACTATCAAGCTGTTTTTTTTCTCGATAGGTGTACAAATATATTGCGCCATATTCTCAAGAATATCATTATATATTCAGCAGGGTAACACATGAACATCCCGACAAGACATTCCTTCTGTTCTCTTGTAGCCCTTTTCTCTCTCATCTCTTTCCTCTTGCTTGTGCACTCCACCGTTGAAGCCTCTTCAAACATTACCGCCGGAATAGAGGTTCGTGAACGATTTGAAACATGGAACGGCTACAATAAAAAGGCGTATGGTGACGACAGTATCAATCCCAAAGGAGTGCAGCAGGGCAATCCTGATGACGACTTTATTCTGCAGCGGGTTATCTTCGGTCTTGGCGGCGAAAGTGACCGGTTTGCCTGGCGTGCGTACCTCTACGATTCACGATCCTGGGGCACCTCCCTGGACATGGATGATTTTGTTAAAAACAGGGACACCGGCCAGGAACATATCATGGATCCCTATGAAGATTATGTTGAGCCCTATGAACTGTATGCAAAACTTAAGGGGTTAGGCACGGACAAATCCAACCTGACCCTGGGACGACAGCTTATGGGTTATGGAGACAATCGTATTTTCGGACCTGGATCCGTTACAAACTCGGTGGGATGGATATGGGATGCGGCCAGATATTCATTCACATATGAACAGAGCTTCCTTGATGTCTGGTATGGCCAGACAAAGGACCAGGATTCTGATACATTCAGTCTTTTCAGGCGTCATCCCTTTCAGGGAGTAGGTCTCTATGGTCACTGGCCGGCTGGAGATCTGCTGACCCTTGAACCGTTTTTCTCCTGGAAGAAAGGTAACTACTTCAATAACGGCAAAAAAGAAAACACCTATTATTTCGGTGCCCGAATGTTCAGGGAAAATAAAAAAGGGTTCATTTATGACGTAACCCTGGCCAAAGAAGTCGGTCAATTCATTGTTGAGGAGGGCAGCGATTCCCATGTCGACAGCCAGGGCTATGCAATAAAATTCGGCTGGTTTTTCAAAGATTTTTTCCTATCTCCCAAGCTCATGCTGGCCCGGATATATGCCAGTGGTGATCCAGACCCCTACGATGACGAGATCAACACCTTTACCAGGCCATTTGGCACTACGGACGGTGGTTTTTACGGTATCATGGACCTGATGTCCTGGAGCAACATGGTGGATAATCAACTGGATTTTCGTTTCAATATCTGGTCCAGTTACAACCTCCGCATCTGCTATCATGACTTCCATCTGGATGAAAAGGCAGACAAATGGGCTTATTTTGGGTATCAGGTCACAGACAACAGGTATGACCACGTGGGCAATGAAATCGATTTCATTCTCACCGGTAAACCTGTTGACTGGTTAGATGTCATGCTTTTCTATGGACATTTTCAGGCAGGAGATTTTGTTACAAAAAATGATATTGCCCAGAACGATTCCGATCGAGTCGTTTTGCAACTTGTTTTCCATTTTAAGGACATTAAACTCCCATGATCGTTGGCAAGCTAAAGTTTGTTTGTATGGATCTTAATCATCCCTTGTGATGATCAAGATGCGACCATCTGCCACTTCATCCCTAAATGTTGTTATCGGGGATCCAGTAGCCGGCAACGCTCTGGATCGAAGTCTACGCTTATCTCCCGCTAAAAGCATGGGATGACGGAAAGAAGAAAAAGAACATCTCTTAAAAGGATTGGCTTGTTGGAGTGTACCCCAATATTTTCTGGTATCCAGATATGTTGTTGGGGTTCACACAGCTTACCACCAACCTACTCTATTGCAAAAAACTATTGCGCAATCTTGCGCCATTTCATCGTTGACGCGACACTATCAGCAGCTTTGAATAGCAGCCGGTTACCATAGGATAATAATGGGAAAAATAATCAGATCAAGTTTAAACAACTACATTTATGATAAGCAGATTGCATGAAACGGATCCTGCATGTTTCCATAGAAAAATGGTCTATCCGTGGTGTCTTTCGAATTTCAAGAGGCAGCAGTAGTTCGGTCAAGGTTGTAGTGGTGGAGCTTGAACAAGACGACTGTATTGGCCGCGGTGAGGCGTCGCCGGAACGATACGGTATGGAGGCCGATATTGCAGTGGCTGATTTGGAGGCTGTTCGTGATGTTATAGAACAGGGCTGTGAGCACAATGAATTACAAAATATTCTGCGCAACGGTGTTGAGCTGTACGAAATGAACAAGACATTGAGTAGAAAGCAAAGAAAACAAAAAAAGGGTATCCATGATTCATCCAAGGCCAGTCTTCATACCAAATCATTTGTTGTTGACAGGGAGCAGGTATTCATTGGCTCCTTGAATCTTGATCCCCGCTCAATCACCGAAAACACGGAAATAGGCATCATGCTGCAGTCAAAGGAGATTGCAGCCCAAATGGCCGGGACCTTTGACCGGATGGCAGAAAAGAAGGCTTTCCGCCTGGAACTGCGAACCGATGATGAGGGCATTGAGTACATATACTGGCACGGGATGAAAAACGAGGAAGAGCGCGTCTGGACCACCGAGCCTTACACCGGTTTCTGGCAGCGTTTCAGTGTCTTCTTCATTGGGCTGCTCCCCATCGAATCACAACTCTAACCGGCTGCAATTCTTAAAGTTGCAGAACGGAATGAAACTTATAAACATCCCGAAATCAATATTACTCACAATATGGATTCCCTGTCTCCTTAAGGATTGATCGTACATTCCTGAGCAGATACAGTTTGTTTTTGCAGCAAGAGAAAAACCGCTGGCCCTAAGCAACGGAGATTGTATCCAGGTAAATTTCATGTTCCAGATCCTGCTTGGTTATCGGGTTTGGATTTATTTCATTATTTAATAGGGATGACCGAGCATAAAAAAATATGAAATTTCTGACCGTAACACTGAAAAGAACACTGCTTGCCGCCTTCTTTGCAGGGAGTTTTTATCCCATGAGCCTGTGGGCCGATCAGGGTACAACGCAGGAAGAGGAATCGCCTGCTGTTTTTGACTCCATCTGGGGCCTGTCCGAGTTGTATAAAAATGAGGAAAACCCTTATATCCAGAAATTTGCTCTTGTCGGTCGCTATCACGGCCAGTACTGGATAGCTGATTCGGAAGGGAACTATGACAACGATTGGGAGAACCGCCGGTTTTATCTGGGCTTTAATACCAAGCTCTTTAAGCAGTTTACCCTGGAGATCCAGATAAACATTAACGATGATTTTGATCCTTTCTATAAAGCCCTCTATGATGCCTTTATCAAATGGGAGAATTCTGACAACAATTTTGCCGCAAGTGTCGGCCGGCTGGACTATGTCTATACCGGCATGGAGCGAACCACTTCTTCAAAGAAGATCAAGACCATGGAACGGGCCCTGCTTGTCAACCAGATCATGCCGGGTGAAGTTATCGGGGGATATGCAAAGGGAAAGATTGGCAGTTTAAGGTATCAGACCGGCCTGTTCAGCGGCAGTATTGAAGATGAGTTTACCAGTTTCGAGGGCGGTTTCGGTGCCCTGTTGGGTTTTTCCTATGAGGTGGAGCTTTTTTATGACAAAGGTACGCTCCATCTGGACTACCTCTATAACAATGGCGATGAAAACAACAACGCCTTTAAACCTTATGGAAATATTGTTTCGCTCTGGCATGAGGGACAGAAAGGAGCGCTTGGGATCGGCATTGATTTGACGGCAGCAAGCGGCGTGGATGAACAGAGCGATGTTTTTGGCCTGACTCTGTTGCCGACCTATGATCTTGCCCGGAATCTGATTTTGCCTGCTGACAAGTTAGAGCTGGCCCTGCGCTATCATTACGCATCAAGCAGTGATGAGTATGGGTTGAAATTCAACAAGCGCTATGAACAGCCGGTTACCTCCGGCAAGGGTGATTCCTATTACTCTTATTACCTTGGACTGAACTATTTTATCTATCAGCAGAAACTTAAATTAATGACCGGGATTGAATACTTTGACATGGGTGGTGTTGCTGATGAGGATGAGGAAAACACCATAGCCGGAGACAGAAGTGTTGACGGCTGGAATTTTATTAGCGGTATGCGCCTGTATTTTTAACGGTACAACACAATCCAGGGCAGCCTGTGGCCAGAGACTCGTCAAGTTTTGCCATATTTGATTGAATTTTCGTTATTACTCACCACAAAGAACAAAGAGAGAACGAAGAAAAAATTTAACAAATGATTTGTTCTTATTTTCAACGGGTTGTTCCTTCGTGAACTTCGTGGTTTACAATAATTTAGCAGATACTGTGACGTTCCCCTGTGTTGTTACCCACAGCTCTGGTAATTGAAGATTGTATGCGGTAATTTTTAAAGGTGGCAGGCACGCGGCAGGTAAAAACTATTCTGTAGAGCGTAGGTTGAATTTGTGAACCTAAAAGTCAACATATCTCCAATAAATTGTGACTCAATCAAGTATTTCAGCAGGAAAGATGTCCCTTGGCAATCTTCGATTTGAGATGACAATTCATAGGTTAAGATTATCCTGACAGGGTATCACCGGCGGGTAATCGGATTTTGTGTCAAATTTGCTCCCAGCATCCAACCAGGTCACCCTTACCTTATCTGTACTAATCTTCACGGACCGTTTGCCTGCAAAAATGAGAACCTAATGAAGAATTATGAGACATCCCCCGAGTCAACATATTTCCCAAAAACCTTGACTTCGGTTCAGGGTACACGGTT
>JAYEKB010000138.1:0-3906 GCA_034660835.1 Thermodesulfobacteriota bacterium | reverse complement strand
GGGAGGTCGCCTTTGGCGGTCGTATCCTGGGCGAGGGCAAGCCCAAGTACATGAATTCTCCCGAATCGATGATTTTTGACAAGAGCCGCCTGCTCTTTGGGCTGTACCAACACCGGGAAGCGATCCGCAAAAGTCGTACAGCTATTGTGGTGGAGGGAAACTTTGACCTGCTGCTGCTTGCTGTGCATGGTATTGACAACGTGGTTGCCCCGCTGGGAACGGCCCTGACCCGCAGTCATATCAAATCGCTGCGCGGTTACTGCGATGAGGTGGTGCTGCTCTTTGACGGTGATTCGGCCGGGCTCAAGGCCGCTCGCAGGTCCATCCCTTTTTTTCTGGCTGAACAGGTTGAGGGCAAGGTAGCGCTGTTGCCCGAAGGGGACGATCCCGATTCCCTGGTGCGTACAAAAGGAGCGGAGGGAATTTTGCACCTGGTTGAAACTGCAAAGCCGTTGGCGGAATTTATTTTTTCATCACTGGTACAGGAACATGGGCTTACCCTGTCCGGAAAAAATCGGATTATGAAGGAGCTGGCCGAGTTGATTCGTGAGGCTTCCGATCCGGTCCAGCGGGAACTTATGGTTGTCCATTTCAGTGAAAAACTTGGGGTTTCACCGGCCCGCTTCAAAACCGGGGTTCCGCAGATCAAGCGGCCTGACCCGCGGCAGGAAGGAGCGGTGCTGAGTTCGTTTTCCAGGTTGCCAAGGAAGCAGCGGCAACTCGCTGATTTTTTGGTGCTCTATCCGGAATTTCTGGAAGAGCTGGAGCAGGGGGGGCTGGAACAGGTAGTCTGCGAGCCGGCAGTGTCTGAGATTATCAGTTGTTTGCAACAGCTGACGACGGATGGTCCTTTCATGCCCGAGCAACTGCTCTCAATGCTGTCGGGAAAACTGGAAAGGCAATATATTGCAGACCTGCTCATGCGGGGTCCGGTAGGCGAATCTGACAACGAGCTGCAGGGACGTGCACTCTGTGACGAACTTCTTGCCTGGCTGAAAACCGACAGCAGGCAAAAGCATGGAGCAAATCTGCAAGAGCAGATTAACGAGGCCCAGCAGGCAGGGGAGACTGAATTGCTGTTGGAATTATTGAGAAAAAAACAGGAAGTTTCAAAGAAAAATTCTGAAAATGTGGATAACCTGTTGAAAAAATAATAAAATATGGTACGTTTACGAAATCGTACTTATAATAGGTTCTATTGGACAAAAAATTTTACTTCGTGAAATCGTATTATTACAGGAAGTTAAACGTGTCAATCAGAATTCAGCAAGGTGATTTCTGGTTACATGGATAACTTTTTGTTCTTGTTCGGTTCCTGGTTAAGTGACTCTATTTGATGAATTATCAGTCTTTTTTCATCTTTTTTGTGGATAAAAAGAGAGGAGATCAAGGTGAAAGGATCAGCTGAAGATTGTGCAGATGTAAAAAAAGATGGCTTGGGCACTGCGAACATAGTCGGAGATCGGCGTAAGGGCCGTGATCGTCGAGCGGGTGACCGCCGTCATCGAGGCACGAGTGTCGATCCTATGAATATCTACCTGCGGGAGATGGGGAATCTCACCCTGCTCAGTCATGATGATGAGATCCAGCTTGCCCGTATGATTGAAGAAGGTGAAGCACAGATACAGAATTGTGTCCTCCGTTTGACCTTGGGCATTTCCGCCTTATACGACCTTGAGAACGGCCTGCGCAGTGGAAGAATGCGTATCAGTAGTGTACTTAAGGGGGTATCGGATAAGGATGAAAAAACTCTGAATGCCATACAGGAAGATTTCCTGGTCTGCATTGAAAAGGCCAATGAGCTTGATGGTAAACGGCTTGCACTGTATCAAGAGCTTAAAAAGAATGTTGGGGATGCTGATGAAGAGGAGCGGCTTATTCAGGAGATTCTGACCATTGGACTTGATATCTCCGGTCTGTTCCAGGACTACGCTCTCTGCTCCAAAGGCATTCTTTCGGTGGCCGATGCCGCCAGGGAACTTAGTGATAAGTTTAAAAAAGTACGGGTCAAGGCCCGGCAAGAGGCCATGCTGGCTGTTCGCAGGGAACAGGCGGATGATGATGGTAGTGCAGAGGATATTAATTCCAGTGAGCTGGAGCGGAACATTACCCTTGAGCTTGCCGAAACCATAGGCGTTCGTTACCGTACCTTTACTGATATCCTTTCTGATATTGAAATCGGCAGAGAGACTGCCAAGCAGGCCAAGGAATCACTGGTCCGCTCCAACCTGCGCTTGGTGATCTCTGTTTCCAAGAAGTTTCTTAACCGCGGACTGCAGCTGCCCGACCTGATCCAGGAAGGGAATATCGGGCTTATGAAGGCGGTTGAAAAATATGATTACAAGCGCGGCTATAAATTTTCTACGTATGCCACATGGTGGATCCGCCAGGCCATTACCCGTGGTATTGCCGACCAGGGAAGGACCATCCGTCTGCCGGTTCATATGATTGAAACCATTAACCGTATGTTGCGTTTCTCCCGCGATTTCCAGCGAATGGAAAGCCGTGAGCCAAGCCCTGAAGAGATGGCCGAACAGCTGGGTACGGATGTTGGCAGGGTCCATATCGCCTTAAAGACTGCAAAGGATGCAATTTCTCTGGATGCCCCGGTGGGTGATGAAGAGGATACCATGCTCAGTGATTTTATTGAGGACCATGCTCATCCCGATCCCCAGGAGGCCTCGGTTACCGAAAGCCTGAAACGCTGCCTCTGCAATGTAATGGGATCGCTTACTCCACGTGAGGAAAAAGTGCTGCGCATGCGTTACGGTATTGAGATTAGCTGTGACCATACCCTGGAGGAGGTGGGCCAGTGTTTTGCCGTAACCCGTGAGCGGATCCGGCAGATCGAGGCTAAGGCACTCCAGAAACTGCGCCATCCGACCAGGAGCGACGATCTGAAATCTTTTATGATCGATTAGCAGCAACAGTTGAGCAAAGTGCCGAAGCATGCGAGATGACGTCAAAGACTGGTTGATTCTTGTCTCTCTGCCCGGTCTTGGTTGTGGTCTTATTCACCGGCTGCTTGCTACATTTGAAACACCGGCAAATGTACTTGCAGCGGGTAAAGCTGTTTCCCGGGTGGAAGGCGTCGGCAGGCAGCTGACAGCGGTTTTCACTGATCAGCCCCTGCTTGACCGCGCCCGTTTGTGGGCCCAACAGGAGTATGAACGCGTCCGCGCCGCTGATATACACCTGCTCTGCTTCTCTGATCCCAGCTATCCTCCCCTTCTCCGCACGATCCATGATCCCCCTGTACTCCTCTATTTAAGGGGAAACCTTGACTGTCTGCAGAAGCCATCTGTTGCCATTATCGGTTCCCGCGCCGCCACCAGCTATGGGAAAAGGATTAGTTCCATGCTGGCAGGTAAGCTTGCCCGTGCCGGGATTGTTGTTGTCAGCGGGCTGGCCGTGGGTATAGACGGTCATGCCCATGTAGGCAGCCTTGAGGCCGGCGGTGACACCGTGGCAGTACTTGGTTGTGGGGTGGATGTGGTGTATCCCCGTTCTCATACCGGTTTGTATGAACAGGTTAAAGAGCGCGGCCTGCTGATCAGTGAATATCCCCTGTCCACCCGGCCGGACGGGTTTCGTTTTCCGGCCCGCAACCGGATTATAAGCGGTCTGTCCCAGGGGGTAATCGTGGTTGAGGCAACCTGTAAGTCTGGTTCCCTGATCACAGCACGTCTTGCACTGGATCAGGGCAGGGAGGTGTTTGCAGTGCCCGGCCGCATTGATTCCAAAAAAAGTGAAGGAACCCACCGTCTTTTGCAGCAGGGGGCATACCTGGTACAGTCTGTAGACGATGTTATTAATGAACTGCAGCTCGCTGCAGCCATGCATCAGGTAGAATCTGGACCGCATGAGGAGCTGACGCCTGAAGAATTGTCCGGCCCGGAAGAACAA
>JAYEKB010000137.1:0-3935 GCA_034660835.1 Thermodesulfobacteriota bacterium | reverse complement strand
TCAAGGTACCATAACCATTGATTCCATCAGCAAGCTTGCAATCAACGACAACCTGATCTCGCTTCAGGGCCAGGTCTCAGGCTCAGATATGCAGCTGACCACCAATATCGGGGGGCAGGACATCAAGCTCAATTTAGGCAAGCTTGTCCTGCCTGTAACCTGTGATATCTCCCTTCGTTATGATCCGAAGAAAAAAACCCTTTTTCTCACCCCGAGATTTCAGAACTCGACCCACGGCAAAAGCAATTCTGCCGAAACCTTGCTGCCCCTGCTCAACGCTCTTGGCAACCGTGAGTATCCGGTAACAATGGATACCATCAGCCCTTTTAATGCACAAGTCGGCTCCAAAAACGTCTCTGTGCGCATGGATCCGGTTGATATCCGGGCAGGCAACAACGAAATGATCCTTAAATTCCGTCCTGTAGCAGGAAAAAACCATTGAATGGTATAATGAACATGATATTATAAAGTAACAACAATTCAACTTTTTCAATGGAGAGATTCATGCCTGACGACTGCCTTTTCTGCAAAATCATAAAAGGGGATATACCGGCCGACAAACTCTTTGAGGACGACGATGTCATAGCCTTCCGCGACATTGCTCCCCAGGCTCCGGTTCATTTCCTGGTTGTTCCTAAAAAACATATCAGCGGACCTTCTTCTGTCGCCGCAGAAGACGAACAGTTGATCGGCAAACTGATGCGGGTCGGCAGCAAGATTGCAAAACAGGAAGGGGCCGATGATTTTCGCGTGGTCTTCAATAATGGAGAAACGGCAGGTCAGCTGGTTTTTCACATCCATATGCACATTCTTGGCGGACGGAGACTGACCGGACCTTTAGGTTGAGCACATTATCCTTTTACCCAAACCCGGGAGGACATCATGGGCAAGCAACTGAAAGAAAAAAAACTTGGAAAGGAATTTGAAAAACTTGGAAAGAAAATCTTCAGTCAGGCAAAAAAACAGGGATTGATCGCCATTAACAACCGTGCCAAACTCTTCATTCACGGCCGCCCCAACAGACGCTGGTGGTTTGCCGACAAAAAAAACGGGCTGCTCATCTCTGTTGAATACGGTCTCTGCGACGACGAAGCATTGGCCATGCTGCAACGAAACACAACAAAATAAGCATTTTTCTTTTTGTTAAAAGAATTCGGCCTCTATAAGGAGACCGAATTCTTTATTTATCTGCCATGCCGGGCTTTTCAGCTGAACCGGCAAGATGCAAACCATCTGGTAAAGTCTCCAATGGCAAGCGGTCTGCTGAAATAATAACCTTGAAGGATGTCACAGTTAAGTTCTTTGAGCCGTGCCGCGGTTTCTTTGTTTTCAACACCCTCTGCGACCACTTTCATCCCCAGATTATGGGCAAGTTCTATTGTAGCACGAACGATAACAGCGTCATTATCGTTTTTCAGCATATCGATAACAAACGATTTGTCTATCTTGACTTCACTGGCCGGCATTTTCCTTAAATATGAAAGGGATGAATAGCCGGTCCCATAATCGTCAATAGAGATTATGATGCCCATATCAGCCAGCCGAAGAAGAATTTCCAGGGCCAGATCCGGATCTTTCAAGACAGATGTTTCGGTAATTTCCAAGGTGAGTGTTCCCTCGGGCAGTTTGTGGGAGGACAGCAGGCCGATTATAGCTTCCGGCAACTCGGGATCAAGCAGGATAAAAGGTGAAATATTCACAGCCACCCCGATCGCAATTCCTTTTTCATGCCACAGGACAGCCTGGGCCAGAGCATTCTGAAGAACCCACCAGGAGAGCTGTTTAATCAGTCCTGATCGTTCAGCAAGAGGAATAAACTCATCCGGGGTCATAAGACCATGTACTGCATGGTTCCATCTGACCAGGGCCTCCACACCGCTGATCCTGTCTTTGTGAACGGATATCTTAGGCTGGTAATACAATTCCAGTTCATTCCGATCAAAGGCCTGGCGCAGCTCGCCCATCAGGGTCAGACGCTTGGGACTATGTTTGTCCATTTTTGTCGTGTAAATGGAGAAACCGCAGTTGTCCTGTTTGGCAACATACATTGCCACATCCGCCCGCTGCATGATGGTATCGATATCTTTGCCGTGTTCCGGATATAAGACGCCCCCGATACTTGCCTGCACATCCAGTGTTAATCCTTCCATACGAAAAGGGCTTTTAAAGACTTTCTGAATTTTTTTGATAACTGTATAGATATCATCACTCCTGTTTATCGCAGGAAGCAGAATACCAAATTCGTCACCACCGAGGCGAGCAAGGGTGTCAGACCCACGCACCACACGCTGAAGTCGTGCAGCAACCTGCTTCAGAAGACGATCACCGTTAAAATGGCCCAGGGTGTCATTAATTTCTTTGAAGCGATCAAGATCAAGAATTATAAAGGCAAGGATCTGTTGTGACCGGTGAGCGTTGCTGATTGCCTGTTCCAACCTGTCACACAGCAATACACGATTGGGAAGATCAGTCAGAGAATCATGAGTGGCATCATGCATTGCCTGGTATTCGAGGGCGGCTGTCTGCTGCCTCAACTCCTGGGTCTGGTCCCTGACCATGGTGCTTGCTTCATGGACAATTTTGGAGCTGACATATTGTCCCCAGAAGGCAAAGATAAAGGGCATGACGTCCAGAACCCAAAGGGTCATGTTTGACTTCTGTGCCTGAAATATTCCCTCCACGCTCACTGCCCCGGTGTTCATAAAAGACGTTGCCAGGGTAGCAATTATGACAGCAGTTACCGCTATTAAAACACCGTATACCGCGTATTTTGTTACACGGGACTTCATCAGCTTAACATTGTAGTGCAATGTCTGTCCCATACTATCCATGGCTATATCCAAACGTGCATGTAGTAGTTTATGTTAAAAGAACCATCTTTTCGCAACGGCTCACAGAGAGGCAAAACTATACGATTTCACATACTCAAAAATGGAAGGTATCAAAGTGCCCGGGATTTGTACGTTCGGAGGACTAAGGGCCTGTAAAAAAATAACTTGGCCAATCTTGCATCTTATCTTTGAGCCATTTTTGAATGCGGTTCAATCGCAGGTAACCGTAGACTCCGAAATCCTCAACGTACCCCTGGTTAAGTGCTCTATTATAGAGTGGCGCGCGCCACAGGATGTAAACCTGCAGGCTATAACCACACCAATCTCCGCGTCCTGTTACCAGTTTGATAATACACCACCTGGACATTAAAAGACAAGGAAGCCATTACATAATCCGGCCTGACAAAAAAAATGATCTTCGCTGCTCTTGGCAGGACAAGGCAGTACAGCACCTTCTATAGTAACAACTACAATTAGTTGAACGGGGAAACTCAAGGGGGGGGATAGGTACAATGAAAAGCGTTAAAGCAAGAGAAAGAAAGACCACGAACAATAGCAAGTGATCCAGCACAACAACAGAAAAAAACCGTTGTAAATGGCGCGCCCAGCAGGATTCGAACCTGCGACCTACGGCTTAGAAGTACCTGGGCTATACCGTTGACCTATTACCCTTCAGATTGATTTGCATTGATTTTACATTGACTTAATCCATCTACCCGTCTATCCTTGTTGATACATATAGATGAATATAGGCCAATTTCATCTAACCACCATCTAACCGGCATCTAACCGGGGAGGTAAATCAACGTGAAGGATAACAAGTTCAAATTCACCAACGACAGGCTTCGGAAACTGAAACATAATAGCAGTACTGGCAAGCGTCAACTGTATTGGGATACCGACGAAAAAGGTCTGGCTATATGCTTAACGCGGACAGGGACCAAGAGCTTTCAGTTCCAGATATGGAGCCGAACACATAAAAAATCAATAGTGCAGACTCTGGGCGCATACCCCGCATTATCCCTGAGAGAGGCCAGGGAGCAGGCTGTAGCAAAACGGATGCAGGTGAACGCAGGTGAGGACATTGTATCCACAGCCAAACAG
>JAYEKB010000136.1:7035-15586 GCA_034660835.1 Thermodesulfobacteriota bacterium | reverse complement strand
GGTCGCATCGGCTTGCCTTCGGTGAACACTTTGCAAATTTAAAGTAGGGGATAATGCGCAATTTTATCATATGATTTACAGAGGTTACCTTAAAATGAGCAAAGTGTTCATG
This sequence comes from Thermodesulfobacteriota bacterium, assembly GCA_034660835.1. GTDB lineage: Bacteria > Desulfobacterota > Desulfobulbia > Desulfobulbales > Desulfobulbaceae > Desulfobulbus_C. Next base: position 15,474 of record JAYEKB010000136.1, on the reverse strand, counting down.
AAATATGCGGGCTAAGATAAAATTGGTGCAGACAAGCGTATTAATGGGATTGGCAGGACAAAAAGCCCATATTAATGGCATGATACTGTTCGGAGATATTCAAAAATGAAAGCAATTGTGTTGGGTATGGGGTTACAGGGAAAGGCGGTCATTCATGATCTGGAATCAAGCAGCATGATCACCGAAATATTTGCCGCTGATCTTTTTACAACTGAAAAGAGTCTGACTGAGGCGGATGATTACCTGGCAGCAAGAAGATATACTAAAACCAAGGCTGTCAAACTTGATGTCTCAATGGAAAAAGGGTTGGCAGAAAAATTTTCCGAAAGAGATATCGATGTAGTTATCTGTATGCTGCCCATTCAACTGGCACTGACTGCAGCCAGGGCTGCTCTTGATGCCGGAATTCCTTTTGTAAGTTCAAATTATACCTATGATCTGAGTGTTCTCGATGATCCGGCAAAAGAAAAAAATGGAATTATTCTCCCTGAAATGGGACTTGATCCGGGGATTGATCTGATTCTGGGGCGTTTAGCCATGGATGAGCTGGATGTGGTCTATGGTATCAACTCCTATGGTGGAGGCATACCGGCACCTGAATGTGCGGATGACAGCCCGATCAAATATAAAATCTCCTGGATTTTTGACCGGGTTCTTGATGTGTATGTTCGTGAAGCGCGGTTTATTAAAAACGGCCAACTTCATACTGTGCCGGGCAATGAAATTTTCAGGCAAGAAAATGTGCATGAAATTGAGTTTCCCGGTATTGGCACTGTGGAAGCATATTTTAATGGAGATTCCGAAAGATATGTGAAAATCTTTGGGCTTGGCAACGAGCTGCTGGAAATGGGTCGTTATGCTTTACGGTGGCCGGGACATTCAAAATTCTGGCGCACCATGGTGGAACTCGGCCTGCTTGACGACACTCCGATCAATATAAATAAGACGAATATTTCTCCCCGCTCCTTTCTTGCCAAGTGTATAACCCCAAAACTTCAATATAAAAGTGATGAGAAGGATGTTGCTCTGTTAAGAGTAGAGGCATGGGGCCTCAAAGATACTAAAAAAGTGAAGGTCACCTATGACCTGATCGATTATCGGGATCTTGAAACCGGGCTTTTTGCCATGAACCGTACCGTAGGATTTACAGCCAGCATTGGTGCCCTGATGATTCTTTCCGGCAAAATTACCGAAACCGGTGTTCTGTCGCCCGTGCGCCATGTTCCTTCTCATGAATTTCTCGATGAGGTGAAAGCTCGGGGAATGCATGTCGATTATACGTTCGAGGAGATGGATGAGTCTGTTGATTTATGAAAATTTTCGTTCAAGGTCAGGTAAGTGTAGACTTCGAGGCATGCTGAGATTGGGCAAAATGTCGAGGGCTGTTTCTTTGTCCGCAGCTATTGCCTCAAAATTAATTATAGAAGGTAAAATTAAGGCAAAAGGGGTACAGCGCCCTACCCTTCCTGAGTTTTACCAGCCCGTGTTAAAAGAAATGGGTGAATTTGGTTATCATTTTGTTCATAACAGAATTAAACTATAACATTTCAAGTGAGACGATATGATCATCTTTTCTCCTGCGTATGCTTGCTGTGACAAGACAAACTATTATCATATAAGTGGACACAATGACTGAACTAAAAAAAACTGAAAAAACCACAGCCAACGACCCATTCTTTTTTGATCAGGAGCAATTGCAGGCAATTGCAGGAAAAACCATCCTCTGCCATGGCCTTCAAGACCACAAAGAAAACCGTGTGATGGAAATTGATCAGGATCAGGATATCCTCTGGGGACAGGTGGAGGGAGATGAGCCTGGTATCCCGGAAAATGTCACTCTTCGCCTGACTGAAGAAGGTTTTTCTTATTCCTGTGATTGCGGCGGGACAAATGAAACCGGAGTGTGTCGTCATGTTGTGGCGGTTCTCTGTAACTATGCGGATCAATGTGGAGAAACCGACAAACTGCTCACTGCCACTGACAGTGCAATAAAGAATCGGATCAAACGCGGACGTTCTGAGGTGGAAGTTACATCCTTGAGCGGTGAGCAATGGTTCGGTTCCTGGCGGGCATCTTCCCTTGGTGGTACCTCGCCTTTTCCGCGCAGTTACCGGGTGAGTATTCGCAGCCTCAAGCAACGCGCCAACTTCTGCAGCTGTCCGGATTATGCGGGCAATCAGCTTGGTACCTGTAAACATATCGAAGCTGTGCTCCACAAAATCGCTAAACATCCGCGATATGAACAGTTCAAGAAAAAACCGGCTCCTTTCCCCTATGTGTATCTGGCGTGGGATGTAGACGATGCACCACAGCTTATGCTCCATCGCCCCACGGACATGGCAGAAGATCTAAACGCTCTTTTCGAGACCTTTTTCAAACCTCCCGGTCAGTTTAAAGGCCGATTACCCGATGATTTTTTCCGTTTCATGGATCTTGTTGAAACTCGGGATGATGTCCATCTTGGCGAAGATGCAATCAGATATGCAAGACAGATCGCAACAGCTGCAAGCCACAAACAGAGATCTGTTGAAATAATAAAGCAAATCCAGGCTACAAACCGAATACCCGGCATCAAGGCACGCCTCTATCCTTATCAGGTGGAAGGTGTTGCCTTTCTTGCCGGTACCGGCAGGGCACTGCTTGCTGACGATATGGGACTGGGAAAAACCCTGCAGGCCATCAGTGCGGCAGTATGGTTACAGGAACATGAAGGTTTGAAGAAAACACTTATTATCTGCCCGGCATCGCTGAAACATCAATGGGCTCGGGAAATAGAAAAATTCACCAATCTTGAGACACAGGTAATCCAGGGAACTCCCCCGCAGCGCGGGGTGCAGTACCGTAGGGATTGCAGTTTCTTTATCCTCAATTACGAATTGCTCCTGCGCGATCTCAGCCTTATTAACGAACTTATCAGCCCGGATCTTGTCATACTTGATGAAGCCCAGCGCATCAAAAACTGGCGAACAAAAATTGCAAGCGCTGTAAAACTGATTCCTTCCCGCTACGCTTTTGTACTTACCGGAACACCACTGGAAAACCGGCTGGAAGATTTGTACAGCCTGATGCAGGTGGTTGACCCGAAAATTTTAGGCCCCCTGTGGCGCTATATGATCGATTTCCATGTCACTGATGACCGGGACAAGGTGCTTGGCTATCGTAACCTATCAGTCTTGCGCCGGCGTCTTGAACCGGTCATGTTGCGCCGGGATCGACGGATAGTCAGTGATCAGCTTCCTGATCGTATTAGCACCCAGATAGATGTAGGGATGACGGAAAAGCAGGTCGAATTGCACGATTCAGCCATGAGTGCAGCCGGTCAGCTGGCAAATATTGCTAAACGGCGCCCTCTGACTCCCACTGAACAAAACCGGCTTATGGCAGCTCTACAGCAGGCAAGAATGGCCTGCGATGCTGCAGGTCTGGTGGATAAAGAAACGGAAGGATCACCTAAAATTGATGAACTTGCCGACATCCTGGAAGAAATATGCCTGCAATCCGGTTTAAAAGCTGTAGTTTTCTCCCAATGGAAAATGATGACTAAAATGGTGGAATCCAGGCTGAGACGCATGGATATTGGTTATGTCAGTCTGCATGGCGGAGTGCCCACAGCCAAGCGTGGCAATTTGATGGACAGTTTTCAAAACGACGACAGTGTCCAGGTCTTCCTTTCCACCGATGCCGGGGGTGTTGGACTCAATCTGCAGAGTGGTTCTGTACTGATTAACCTGGATGTACCCTGGAATCCTGCAGTTCTTGAACAGCGTAACGGAAGAATCCACCGTCTGGGGCAGACCAGAACCGTGCAACTCATCACAATGGTGGCCATAAATTTCTACGAAGAACATGTTCTCTCCCTGCTGCATGGCAAACAGGATCTGTTTGATAATGTTATTGCCGAAGATGCTGACCAAGACGTGGTTGGAGTCTCAAAAAAACTGCTGGAATCCCTGGTGGAAGATTTAGCTGACAGTCCATCTGAGGCAGCCGATTCAAAAGCAATGGGCAGCAGTGAAGAGAGTGAAACTGTTTTAGACAATCGCGCTCTGGACATCGAAGAATCAAGCGATGGTCACACTGATGCCATGGAGAAGGAAATAACAGTAGTTATCGAAGAGCTACAAAAGGCATTTGGTGCGCGAATTGAACGTATTCTCGGTTCCGGCGGCGGCCTTCTTGCGGTTCTGGATCAGGTTGGAGCAGAAGAAGACCGGATTGTTACAGACCTTTCTGAAATAATCCCTGTGGCAGTCATTGACCTGCGTACACTGGCAGGGCTTGAACGGCTCGGTGGTGGTTCACCGGTGGCTGAAAGCCATACCTGGTATGATGCAACAGAGCAAAATAGTGAACGTACAACTCCCCGATTACTTATTCTGGCTGCAGAAAAGTTAAAAGCCGCAACAGTACTCATTGAACAGGATTGTCCAGGTGCTGCCATGGAATTACTGGTCTCTGCCTTACTGGCCGCAGCTGCCGGAAGAGCAGAACTTGCAGCTCCTGTCACCTCTCAGGATGCCGGTGTCTGGATTTACAGTGATGCCCTGCCCAAAGGGTTGTTGACCCAGGACGACGCCGCACTCATCATGCGTGCCATATCACTTTCACAATCTCCATCTGTACCGGAAACCCTGCTTACTGAGTTGAGCCTGGATGTGGGAAGTTTTGTCAACCGAACATGATTTTTAAACGTAGCAATAAAATATTGAGAAAACAATATGATAAAAACCATTGGTATTCGCAGAGAAGATAAGAATAAATGGGAAAGAAGAGTTCCTCTTGTTCCAAGTGATGTAGCAGAATTACGTGAAAGATATGGGATAAAAACCATTATTCAGCCATCAGAAATCCGTATTTTCGATGACGAGGAATATCGAAAAGCCGGAGCTGAAGTAAATGAAGATTTGCAAGCGGCTGATGTTGTTTTCGCAGTTAAAGAAATCCCACACCATCTGCTGGAGCATGGGCAGACATACCTGTTTTTCTCCCATACCATTAAGGGTCAACCATATAATATGAAGATGTTGAAAAGGTTGATGGAACTTGAATGCAACCTTATCGACTATGAACTCATTGCCGGCAGGGAAAATAACCGTTTAATAACATTTAGCCGCTATGCAGGACTTGCAGGCTTGATCGAAACCTTGCACGCCTTTGGCAGGAAAATGAAGTTGAACGGATATGCGACACCGTTTGCAGAAATACAACAGGCGTATCAATATAATTCCCTGGAAGAGGCAAAAAAACATATCCGAAAAATTGGGGATAGGATCTCTAAAAATGGTCTGCCAAAAGAAATGGCACCTCTGACAGTTGGATTCTTAGGATATGGCAATGTATCAAAGGGTGCTCAGGAAATGTTTGATCTCCTTCCTTTTAAAACCATCAAGCCAAAGCAGTTGGAACAGTTGATGGGGAAAGAGAATATTGGAGCAGATAATCACTGTCTTTTTAAAGTCATATTCAAAGAAGAAGACATTGTAAAACCGTTAAACGGACCGTTTATTCTGCAGGATTACTATGATCATCCGGAACGATTTGAATCTATTTTTCACCGCTATCTCCCTCACCTGAAAATTCTCATAAATTGTGTTTACTGGACTGAAAAATATCCAAGGTTTGTGACCAAAGAAGATTTGAAAACGAATTTGCATTTGATTGAAAAATCAGGGATACAGATAATCGGGGATATCACCTGTGATATTAATGGTTCTGTTGAAATTACCAGAGAATCGACGATGCCGGATAAGGCCTGCTATACGTATTATGCTGAAAACGACAGCTTTGAGGATGGAATACAGGATGCCGGTATTACCGTTATGGCAATTGATAATCTGCCGTGCGAATTCCCACGTGAAGCATCCAACGAATTTTCGCAGGAATTAAAAAACTTTGTGAATGGTATTGTTACCGCGGATTTTAAAGCAGACTTCAATGAAGTTAAGCTTCCCTATGAGATTAAAAAGGCTACGGTTTTATACAATGGCTGTTTGACTGAGAAATATGACTATATGACTGAATTCATATAGTCTGTTGACGCCTTTTCCCCGAGTCAAAATTTATAGGAGAATCTTGACCTTTAAAAATCAGGAATAAATAGTTCTGTCCCCTTTTCTTCTACAAAACTGGTTAAGGTTACCACGAGTTGCCTTCTATTCTTTGGGACCGCAGAGTCTGAAAAAAAGATCACCCAAAACGGCCGGTAATGTAGTCCTCGGTAAGCTGGTGGGATGGTCGTGTGAAGAGGGTTTCGGTTTGAGCCACTTCAAGGAGATCACCCAGGTGAAAATAGGCGGTTCGCTGGGAAACCCTGGCTGCCTGCTGCATGTTATGGGTCACGATAACAATGGTGTATTGTTTTTTTAACTCGGAGATGAGTTCTTCGATCGTGGCTGTGGCAATGGGATCAAGAGCAGAGCAGGGCTCGTCCATCAGGATCACTTCCGGCCCCACCGCGATTGCCCTGGCAATACAGAGCCGCTGCTGCTGACCACCGGAAAGACCCGTGCCCGGATGATCCAACTCGTCTTTGACCTCGTCCCAGAGGCCGGCTTTGATCAGTGAAGTCTCGACAATCTCGTCCAACTCTATCTTCACTGCGGCAAGACCATGAATTGTCGGACCATAGGCAATGTTGTCATAGATGGACTTGGGAAACGGGTTTGGTTTCTGGAAGACCATACCCACTCGGGCCCGCAGGGGGACCACATCTATCTTTTTGTCGTAAATATCAATGCCGTCAAGCTTTATATTACCTTCTACCCGGCAGACATCAATGGTGTCGTTCATTCGGTTCAGACAGCGCAGAAAGGTCGACTTTCCACAGCCTGAAGGACCGATCATGGCAAGGACTTCGTTTTCAGCAATATCGATGGAGACATCCTTAATGGCGTGCTTGCTTCCGTAATAGACGTTCACATTCCGGCAGCTCATCCGTGGTTCTTCCACAAAAGGGTCACCGGCGGTGGTACGATCATCACGGTCGACCAGATTTCTCGATTCTTCCCCACGTTTTTTTGCAGCGTTGAGGTCCATTACCGGCTGATCAGTGATGGAAAGTGTTTGTAACATGCTGGCTCCATATTCTTGAAGTTTCCTGGAGTGTTAAACTGGCAGGTTACCGGCTGTCCTGGAAGAATTAAGACAGCCGGTAACCTGAATAACTGACAACTTGGCTGATCCAAATGTATTACTGCAAAACAAGCGGGGTCAGGTTTTTCACATCCGAAGCAAACTTTGCCCGTTCCTCTGCAGGCATCGGAATCATTCCCTTGTCGGCAAGATAGCCTTCATCACCCCAGGCCTTATCAGAGGTGAACTCGGCGAGATAACCTTTAATGCCGGGAATAACAGAAACGTGGGCCTTTTTTACATAGAAGAAAAGAGGCCTTGAGACAGGATAGCTGCCATCGGCAATTCCTTCAAAGGTGGGCATGTGGCCGTCAATCTCTGAGCCCTGTACCTTGTCTTCGTTCTGGTCGAGGAAGGAGTAACCGAAGATCCCCAGGGCATTGGGGTTGGCCTCAAGTTTCTGGACAATCAGGTTGTCGTTTTCACCGGCTTCGATGTAGGCGCCGTCCTCACGGATGGAGTGGGCAACATGTTTGAATACTGTTTTACCCTTCTTGTTAAAAGCACTCTCAGGAATCCCGAGTTTTGCCATCAAAGGTTTTACCGCATCTCCCTTGGCCTTGCGCAGTGCCTTCAGGTCCGCATAATTCTTGGCTCCACCTTCCATGGCAAGCTCGGCAAAAGCATCACGGGTGCCGGAAGTGGGCGGAGGACCGAGGACTTCGATTTTTGTGTCGGGAAGTGACGAATTGACATCCTTCCAGGTTGTGTAAGGGTTATCTATCAACTTCCCGCTTTTAGGATCGGGTACCTGTTTGGCAAGAGCGAGAAAGATATCCTTTCTGGTGAGTTTAAAGGGTGCGCTTTTTTTGGAGTTGGCCAGGACGATTCCATCGTAACCAACCTTTACTTCAATAATATCCTTGATACCATTGGCCTGACATTTATCATATTCGGATTTCTTAATCCTTCTCGAGGCATTGGTAATATCAGGATGCGTTACTCCCACACCGGAGCAGAAGAGTTTAAGGCCGCCTCCGGATCCTGTGGATTCGACCTTTGGGGTTTTAAATTTTGTTGATTTTCCAAACTGTTCAGCAACGGTGGTTGCAAAGGGATATACAGTAGATGAGCCGACGATGGAAACATAATCTCTGGCGCCGGCAGAGTTGGCTGAGAGTGTTGAGCCTGCAATGAAGGCAGCTGTCAACATCAGAACTGATTTCTTAAACATTTGTTACTCCTTAGCATTGAATTTACGATAAAAAATAAGTCGTTACATATTTGATCTACAATAATAACAGCTCATTGTTAGGGAAAGATTAGGGTTCTATTTACGTTTGATTAAATATTTACCAGCCAGCTACC
>JAYEKB010000136.1:0-6935 GCA_034660835.1 Thermodesulfobacteriota bacterium | reverse complement strand
GCTACCACCTCCGCTCAAATTTGCTGCGCAGATAAACCGCTGTTCCATTCATGAGCATCAGAAAGGCTAACAGGACCATAATAGCCGCTGATGTCCGTTCAACAAAAGCTCGTTCCGGGCTGTCCGCCCAGAGGTAAATCTGTACAGGAAGGGCGGTGGCGGGATCCATGACCCCCGCAGGAGTATCCACAATAAAGGCCACCATGCCGATCATCAGCAGAGGAGCGGATTCACCAAGCGCCCGGGCCATGCCGATGATGGTCCCGGTTAACATGCCGGGCATCGCCAGGGGCAGGACGTGGTGAATCACGGCCTGCATTTTGGATGCCCCGACTCCAAGCGCTGCTTCACGGATGGAAGGAGGAACCGATTGCAGGGAAACTCGACTGGTGATGATAATGGTGGGCAGGGTCATTAAAAAGAGAACAAGCCCTCCCACAAGAGGCGCTGAGCGCGGCAGTTGAAAGAAATTTAGAAAAACGGCCAGTCCCAGAAGACCAAAGACGATAGAGGGAACTGCCGCCAGGTTGTTGATATTGACTTCTATCAGGTCCGTGATTTTGTTTTTCACAGCAAATTCTTCCAAATAGATGGCAGCCCCGATACCGATTGGAAAGGAGAGCGCCAGAGTAATAATAAGCATGTAAAAGGAACCCATCATAGCGCACATGATGCCAGCCGATTCGGGTTCCCGTGAGTCACCATTGGTGAAGAAACCTTTATTGAATTGTTTCCTGATACGGCCCTCTTCCTGTAATTGATCCACCCAGCTGATCTGCATGTCGTTCATCCTTCGTGCTGACTCAGGTAGATCGCGGTCGATATATCCCTTCATCAACATATCGAGATCGTCGTCGGCCAGCAGCCAAACCCCTTGTGTCTTGCCGACCAGCGATGGATCGGCAAGGACCATATCCTGCAGCTGAAAAGAGCCGTCACTGCTTACAAGACCGTAGAGTTTCTTTTTTTGTTTTCGCTTTGTTACATCAGGGAAAGCAGCCCTGAGGCTCTTTTTAATCAGACCATTATAATCTACGGAACCCGGATCCTTCACATCAAACACGGCCGGGTCAAAGAAGACATCAATCATGACGGCGGTCTGATAAAAGGCCTTGTAACCGTTTAAAAAAATGGATGAGAAAAGAAAAACAAGGAATATGAGACTGAATACAATGGCCGACAGTCCCATAATTCGGAATCTTCGCTCTTTTTGGTAGCGCCCGGGCAGACCCTGCTGGACAATATCTATTGTTTTTCTGGTATTCATGCTGGTCTTATTCATATTCTTCCCGGTATTTTCTTACGATGTACAAGGCTATAACGTTTAGGATCAGGGTCACTATAAAGAGCAGCAGCCCCAGGGCAAAGGCGGCCAGAGTCTTGGGGCTGTCAAATTCCTGGTCACCTACCAGCAGGGTGACGATCTGAACCGTTACCGTGGTTACGGCCTGCAATGGGTTTGCGGTGAGATTAGCCGACAGCCCCGCTGCCATGACAACGATCATGGTTTCCCCTATGGCCCTTGAAACAGCGAGGAGGATACCGCCGACAATGCCTGGAAGTGCAGCAGGTATGACTACATTTTTTACGGTTTCTGATTTGGTGGCACCGAGTCCGTAGGAACCGTCTCGCAATTCCTGTGGAACAGCATTGATCACATCGTCTGAAATAGACATGACAAAAGGGATGATCATAATGCCCATGATAAGGCCGGCGGCCAGGGCCGATTCAGAGGAGACCTGCAATCCAACAGCAGTTCCCGCTTCACGGATTAAAGGGGCAACCACCAGGGCGGCAAAAAAACCGTAGACAACCGTTGGTACTCCTGCCAGGATTTCTATGAGCGGTTTAGCAATGGCCCGCATTCTTTTTGAGGCATACTCAGAGAGATAAATTGCCGACAGGAGGCCGATGGGTGCAGCAACCATCATGGCAATGGCTGAAATCAGCATGGTGCCGCCAAAGACCGGAATGGCCCCAAATTCCCCTGACGCACCAACTTGATCCGCTCGAATGGAAGTCTGCGGGCTCCAGTTGAGACCGAAGAGAAATTCAGTTACCGGGATCTTCTGAAAAAAACGGATGGCTTCAAAAAGAACGGAAAGAACAATCCCGATGGTGGTAAAGATAGCAATTAAGGAGCAGAATATTAGAAAATAACGAACAATTCTTTCCACATGGTTCCTTGCTCGCAGTGCAGGGTTAAAAAGCCTGATGCCAATAAAGATACCAATAACAGCAAGGACCAATACGGCCGCACTTTGAATATTGTTTCCCGTTTGATGGAGCTGCTGGTAATACCGGGAAGCCTCAATTAGTTCCGGGTCAACAGTGCTGCCGAAATTCAATCCCTGGGCAAGGTTTTTAATATCGTTTAAAACCAGGCCCAGGCGTTCCGGGGGTAATGAACTGTATTTGTCCGGCAGAGAGGAGACCACCATTGAAGTGATGACTGACGGCTCAATGACCTGCCAGGCAAGGAGGAGGAGAAAGGTCGGCAGGCCACACCACAGTGCTACCAGCAGGCCGTGGTAGGTGGGCCTGGAATGGAGTTTACTGACGCCGCCAACTCTGTTTCCGGTGCTGAAAGCGTATCTCCTGCCATAGATATAGCCGAAATTAATCAGTAGCAGAAGTGTGGCTGCGAGGAATAGGGTCGACATACAATTCTCCTCTGCTATTTATCGAGATCAAGATTTTTTCTGACAATCTCGCCGTCGACCATGTAGATAACGTCCTCGGCAATATTGGTTGCCCGGTCGGCAATACGTTCCAGATGCCGTGTTACCAGGTAAAAGTTGAGAAGAGATGTGATGTGTTCCGGGTTGGATTTCATCTCTTTCAGAATCATTTTGTAGCTTTTACTGCGCAGAGCATCAACTTCCTGGTCAAGGATGAATATCTGTTTCGCCATTTCGATATTACGATCCACCAGGGCATCGAGGCTCATTTTAAGTTCGCTTATGACCTTCTCAGTCATCTCTTTGAAATTAAAGGAAAAGCTCGGGCTGCTAACTTTGGAGATCCGTCGTACCCGCTTGGCAATCAGGGCTGCATAATCGCCTATCCTCTCCATTTCACTATTTATTTTAATGACAGTCACCAGAAAGCGCAGATCCTTGGCAACCGGTTGGTAGAGAGCCATGATCTTCAAACATTCCTCTTCTATCTCCATTTCCATCGTATCGATTTCCCAGTCCGTTTTAATAATTTTTTTAGCTATTTCCACATCTTCGGACTCAATAACTGAGCAGGCCTTGCTGACCCTGTCTTCCACCATGGAACCCATGGTCAGGAGTTTTTGTTGTAACTTCTCGATCTCGTGATGAAAATGTCTGGTCATTTTGTATCTCAGGTTTGAATTATATTTGGCAACACGATAGGGGGTAATTGTTCGCCCTGTGTTAGAATAATATTAGGATTATGTTAGGAGGGAGGTATTACTTGACGACCGATGGAAAGAATCCATATATGTAGACGATGGATTTTTGAGAGTGAGTGTACCTATGTGAGGGATTAATGGAAAAGAAACACATACTTATTGTCGAAGATGACGAGGATATTCAGCAGCTTGTTTCGTTCAACCTGCTCAAGGCAGGATTCCACGTAACCTGCGCTGATGATGGTGAGGAGGGATTGCTGCAACTCGGCAAACAGCCTTGTGACTGCCTGGTTCTTGACCTGATGTTGCCTGGAATGTCAGGCTATGAAGTGTGTCGCACCATTCGTGAGAATAAAAAGTATAGAAAATTGCCCATCATCATGCTTACCGCCAAGGGCGAGGAGAATGATATCGTTGCCGGCCTTGAAGCCGGGGGCGATGACTATATTACCAAACCGTTCAGTCCCAAGGTTCTTGTGGCCCGGATCAATTCGGTGCTGCGACGTGGAAAAAAAGATGAGACCGCACTGGACCAGAAAGTTAGTGAAGATACAATCCTCTGCTACGGTGAGCTCTGTATTGATCCGGGACGACACGAGATAATGCTGGAAGATGAGAAAATAAAACTGACCATGACTGAATTCAATATCCTGTGTTTGCTGGCAAGACGCCCAGGCTGGGTATTCAGTAGACAGCAGATAATCGATAGTGTAAGGGGCCATGACTATTCAGTTACTCCCAGGGCCATTGATGTCCAGGTCTTTGGACTCAGAAAAAAACTTGGCAAGGCCGGGGAGTTGATTGAGACTGTCCGGGGGATTGGATATCGTTTCAAAAATTGAGGTAAGAATGCGACCAAGAAAACTGATTTATCATATTTTCCCGGCAACTATCCTGATCACCATAGGAGCAATGCTTGCACTCATCTGGTATGGCTCTTCCACTCTGCAGAATTTTTATATTGATGAAACCAGGGTTTCATTGCTTGCACGGGTCCACTCCATAGAGGAGCAGGTTCAACAGTTGCTGATTGAAGAGAATTATCCTGTTTTGAATGAATTTATCTTAAGAGTTGCTAGAAAGACCTCCTCAAGGATCACTCTCGTGAGACCTGACGGTCATGTCATCAGTGATTCACTCGCAGACCCTGAGACGATGGATGACCATAAACATCGGCCTGAGTTTCTGGAAGCTGTGGCGAATGGACAAGGTTCTTCCATGCGCTTTAGTAAAACCACTGGGGAAAAAATGCTCTACGTTGCTATTCCTCTTTATGCGCGGGGAATAAAAGATAAAAAAAATATCGATGGTATGCTCAGAATTTCTGTTTCCGTGTCAAAGCTGGAACAGACTGTATCCAAGGTTAAAAAAGATATGGCCCTGGCAATGGTTGTGGTGGTAATCGCGGCAGCTCTTGCAACCATCTATGTCTCGCATCGTATTACCGAACCTCTGGAAGAAATGACCAAAGGAGCTGAACGTTTTGCTGTCGGGGAGTTTTCTCCCCATCTCTTACCACCCGATCATGTGGCCACGGAAATAGCTGCTCTATCCCATGCCCTGAACTCCATGGCAGACCAATTAAAAGATCGGATCGTGACTATCCTCCATCAGAGAAACGAACTGCAAACGGTCCTTGATTCCATGCTGGCGGCAGTGTTAACCGTCGACTCAGATAACAGGCTCATCAGTTTAAATTCCTCGGCCTCTGAACTGTTGGGCATCGCCAGCAAGAGAAGTGTGGGAAAATCAATCCAGGAGCTTATTCGTAACATCAACCTGCTTCAGTTGATAGAGAGTGCCCATAACAGTGGCCAGGCTGTGGAAGATGAGATTGAGATAGTCTCAAACGGAGACAACCTGTTCCTTCTTGCCAACTGTGTTCATCTCTATGATGAAAATAAGAAGAGCTTTGGCCTTCTCCTGGTTCTTCATGATGTCACCAGGATGAGATTATTGGAAAAAATGCGCCAGGATTTTGTTGCAAATGTCTCCCATGAATTGAAGACGCCTATTACATCCATCAAGGGCTATGTTGAAACAGTCCTTGACGATGAGTTGAAAGACAAGGAAAATAGTATTCGCTTTTTGGAAATTACCTTGACAAAAGCAAATCACCTCAATGCAATCATTGACCACCTTTTACTTCTTTCGCGTATCGAACAGGAGGCCGAGGTTGAAAAAATAGAGTTGCACCCTGAAAAGCTTAAACCGATTCTGGAAGAAGCCATTCACTCCTGCAGCCCCCTTGCAGAGGAAAAACAGATAGCGTTACGGCTTGATTGCCCGGATACTCTCCTGGTTCATACACATATTATTTTCCTTGAACAGGCAGTGGTCAATCTGATAGTCAATGCGGTGAGATACAGCCCTGAAGGAAGTGAAATTCTGATTCGTGCCAAAAGAAAAACAGCTGGGGAAGAGTCGCTGATTACTATTGTGGTACAGGATTTCGGGGTGGGAATAGGTAAGGAACATCTGCCCCGAGTTTTTGAGCGTTTCTACCGCTGTGATAAGGCAAGGAGCAGAAAACTCGGCGATACAGGTCTTGGTCTTGCCATTGTAAAGCACATTGCCCAGGCTCATGGGGGAAGTGTTAATATCAAAAGTGAAGTGGGCAAAGGCACTTCTGTCTTTATTAATTTACCAGGATAAACATGGCGATAAGGATAACGGGGTGTATGCTCCGGGGCGGAAATGGCCAATATAATGAATTATACAGGGTTCTGGTTATCTCGTATTATGCCTACTGGTGTTCTACCTCCAGGTTGAATTGCCATGTCGAAGGTCTAACTTTGTCAATTTAACCACTGTTTGATCCCAACAACATCCTTAATCCCGGCAGGATCTTTCCGGATAGCAATAAGGGTTAAGGAACAAGTGATTAAGGGAAAAAAAGGGAAACCTCAGCCATCGAAGCCCCCCTCTTAAAATTCGAACCGGATTTCCCTGTTATAAATCAGATAATCGGCTTCATGGCACCCATGTAGGAACGCAGCTCTTCACCTATAAGCTCCACTCCTGTATACCGTATGGCCTCATTGGTCTCGATAAGTTCAACATTGCTGACACCGTTGTCTTGCACGTCCAGTCCTTTGCCGATGACATCGGTGTTGACCGTTTTCATAAAATCCTGCAGCAGCGGATAGGCTGCATGGTTAAAGAGATAGCAGCCATATTCAGCAGTGTCTGAAATAACCACGTTCATCTCATAGAGTTTCTTACGGGTGATGAGGTTGGCAATGAGCGGCACCTCGTGCAGGGATTCATAGTAGGCTGATTCTTCCTTAATTCCTGCGGAAACCATGGTGTCAAAGGCAAGCTCCACACCGGTTTTGATCATGGCAACCATGAGGATACCCTTGTCAAAATATTCCTGCTCGCTGATCTCGGTGTCTGCGGCATCGGTTTTCTCAAAATCCGTTTCTCCGGTTTCCCTGCGCCATTTCAAGAGATTGGCATCATCATTTGCCCAGTCCACCATCATGGTCCTGGAAAAATCACCGGACATGATATCATCCATGTGCTTGTGAAAAAGCGGTTCCAGGATCTG
>JAYEKB010000135.1:0-3971 GCA_034660835.1 Thermodesulfobacteriota bacterium | reverse complement strand
TCTGGCATCATGCTCTTCCTTGCTCAATGAAGTAACAACAAACCGTGGATTGGCACGACCCATAAGCTGCTCTGCTTTACCAACAACCCGGCGTGATTTGCTCCATGATGTTAGAGTCTTCCTGTCAATCACTGCATATCGTTTTGGTGGATTCTGAATTTCATTGAACCCGCTTAACCTGTACTCAAAGGGATGTCTCACCACTCCTGCCCGCACCATGTAGAGATCGATATAAACAATGCATTTTGCCAGATGCTCATCCATCTCCACACCGCAGTGGCATGGTACCTGTCTTCCCAGAAGGCTCCTTTTCTCTTCTTGCGCTGGTTAAACTCCTGGGCAATTCTGCCAGCAAACAACTGCAGGCTCTTGGCAATAACGTCCTTTTCAGGGTCTTTTTGGGGGTCGAATCTTTATCCTTGACAGAATTGAAAGCTTTGTCATTCGCCCTTTATGTCAAGGACATAAAATTTAGATCTGCGTGTATCCGTTGTTCATACACACTTTCCAAATCACAGGTTATTCAAACAGGGTCGGCTGCTGGGAATGACCTTTAGGCAGGGTACGGTCGAAATGTTCATACGCAGTTACTGTGGCCATTCGGCCTCTGGGCGTACGCATCAGGAAACCGGACTGAATCAGAAAGGGCTCGTATACATCCTCTAAGGTGTTTTTTTCCTCGCAGACCGCTGTTGCCAAGGTATCCAGGCCGATGGGGCCGCCCTGGAATTTATCGATCAGGGTGAGCAGGATACGACGATCCATCTCATCAAGCCCGAACCGATCCACGGCGAGCATATCCAGGGCCTTGTCCGCCACTTCCCGGGAAATCACAGCATGGCCGCCTACTTCGGAAAAATCACGTACCCGACGCAGCAACCGGTTGGCTATCCGGGGCGTGCCCCGTGAACGGCGTCCCAACTCTAGAGCGCCTTTATCATCAATGCCGATACCGAACAGCCGGGCCGAACGTTTAACAATAACAACCAGCTCTTCAGGACTGTAGAATTCAAGGCGCAGGATAACCCCGAACCGGTCCCGCAGGGGTGGGGTCAATAGTCCGGTGCGGGTAGTAGCCCCCACCAGGGTAAAACGGGGCAGATCCATCTTGACTGAGCGAGCACCCGGTCCCTGGCCGATGATCAGGTCCAGCTGGTAATCCTCCATGGCAGGGTACAGGATCTCCTCCACCACATGATTGAGCCGGTGGATCTCATCAATAAACAGTACATCCCCAGGCTGCAGGCTGGTCAAAATCGCTGCCAGATCACCGGGCCGCTCAATGACCGGCCCCGAGGTCACCTTGATACCGGCCCCCATTTCGTTTGCAATGATATAGGCCAGCGTAGTTTTGCCGAGTCCGGGAAAGCCATGGAATAAGACATGATCCAGGGGTTCATTACGCTGGCGGGCAGCCTGGATAAAGACACGCAGGCTGTTCTTGAGCTGCTCCTGGCCGATATACTCATCCAACTGTTGCGGCCGGATGCCGACATCCGGCACCATATCATCAGCCGACTCCTGCCCATCCACAATCCGTTTTCCGGTAAGTTCTTCTTCGAAATTCATGCCAAGGTTCTGAGAGCCTCACGGATAAGTTCATCTACCTTCATTTCTGCTGCCTTGTCCGCATCCGCCTGCTGCACCGCTCGCAGGGCCTGCCAGGCAGTTTCCTGGGGATAACCCAGATTTACCAGGGCCGAGGCGGCATCCTGCATTGAAAAACCTTCGCTGCGAACAGGTTTGCGTCCACTGTTCGATGCTACCTGGACCTGTTCCAGGGTAAAGGCACCGACTTTTTCGCCAAGCTCCATGCACAGACGCTGGGCCGTCTTCTTGCCCACCCCGGAAAGCGAGACCAGCCGGACCATGTCCTTGAGACTGATGGCATTACACAGCTCTCCGGCATCAATGCCGGACAGAATCCCAAGGGCCAGCTTGGGGCCAATACCTGAAACAGTGTTTAAGAGCAGAAACAATTTTTTATCTTCTCCACCGGTAAACCCATACAGGGTGATGGCGTCTTCACGGACATTGGTATGGATATGGAGAAATGTTTTTTCGCCGACCGGCGGCAACCGGTCATACGTCCGGGCGGACAGCAATACTTCATAACCAACCCCCTGCACGTCAATGATGACCGAACCGGGATCTTTGTGGAGGAGTATTCCTGTAAGAGCTGCAATCATTTGAGACAGGGGTAAGGGGTTAGGGATAAGGGATTAGGAAAAAAGGTGATGATCATGCTTATAGTCTCCGGTGATACAGATCCTATTCGTAATTCCAAACCCGGATAAACCGAAAAATACGAGATTAGAAGCACTAAATTCAAAACAGGTAAGCGCAGACTCCGATATCGAATAACCAAATACCAAATGACCCAAACAGGCCCTAACTACAGCCGGTCCATATGATTGGCATGACAGATAGCAACGGCCAGGGCATCGGCGGCATCGCTGCTTGGTGAGCCGCTGAGCTCAAGCAGGGCCCGGACCATGTGCTGGACTTGTTCTTTCTGAGCCTGTCCGTATCCGGCCACGGCCTGTTTGATCATGCGAGGGCTGTAATCATGGACGGCCAGCCCCTGTTTCATGGCCGCCACCACGGCCGATCCCCTGGCCTGACCCAGTTTAAGGGCTGACCTGGGATTATGGGCTACAAACAGGTCTTCCACCGCCGCAACTTCCGGTCGATGCAGTTCCATCACCTCGGAGAGTCCTTCAAAAATAACCAGCAGCCGACGGGAAAAATCCTTTTCTTTTTCGGTCCGAATGGTGCCGCAGGTGACAAAACCAAGCCGGTGCCCGTCTTTTTCAATAACACCATAACCGGTGATACGCGAACCGGGATCAATACCGATAATACGTACCGGCAAAGCCGTCACAGGCACCCCAGGTTTTTGCGGTAGTCCCCGCCCGCATAGAGGGGGCTATAGCGAACGGAAACAGGTAAGCGAGCATGCGAGACTCCGAGCGCAAAAACCTGGGGCACCTGTGCCAGCGTGCAGCTTAGAAATATTTGATGCGACATAATTGCATACTCGGCAACGGTGCTACCTTATGACAGCTTCTCCATAATCTCATCGGGAATATCAAAGTTGGCATGCACCTTCTGCACGTCGTCATGATCTTCCAGATTCTCCAGTAATCTAAGCAAGGATTTGGCCGGCTTTTCCTCGGTCACATCCACCGTATTCTTTGGAACCATGGAGATGGTGGCTTCAACGGCCTTAATGCCGTTTTTTTCCAGGCTGTCCACCACTTCGCTGAAGTCTTCAGGCGCGGTCAGGACCTGGAACGTCGTCTCATCTTCCAGCACATCCTCAGCCCCGGCCTCAATGGCAAGATCCATCAGTTCTTCTTCGCCCACCTCACCTGCGTCAACAACGATCACACCACGCTTATCAAACATCCAGCCCACACAGCCGGACTCGCCCAGGTTGCCGTTGCTCTTGGCAAAATAATGACGAATATCAGCCACGGTCCTATTCTTATTGTCGGTCATGGTTTCGACCAGTACCGCTACACCACCGGGCCCGTATCCCTCGTACAGGATCTCTTCGTATATTGCACCGTCAAGATCACCGGTTCCCTTTTTGATCGCCCTATCAATATTATCCTTGGGCATATTCTCAGACTTAGCTGCAGTAATGGCAGTACGCAACCTGGGGTTACCATCGGGATCACCTCCGCCCGTCTTGGCCGCAACTGTGATCTCCTTGATCAGCTTGGTAAAAATCTTGCCTCGTTTCGCATCATTGGCACCTTTTTTTCGCTTAATGGTGCTCCACTTAGAATGTCCGGACACTGTCAAATCTCCATCATGTTCAGGTTAATTAGCTGTTTAGCCTGTAGGCTGTCAGCAACCACCTGTTTTCAATATTTTCCTATCATTCCAACCTGTTGGGCTGAATGACAAAGGCTTTCAATAGGAAATAGGGGACAGACCAGAATTTTCCCGCTGAAAAATTG